>CACZRW010000038.1 GCA_902783675.1 uncultured Pseudomonadota bacterium
AGCCTAGCCGCGCGACCTTTCAATTCCCTGCATTTCTTGCTGGCACGCTTGCTCATAGCGCGCATTACCTTGTTTGGAGACGATTCCGGCTTTCCCCAAAGCCTCCATAACCGCGCTGCAAACTTCGGCAGGAGTAACCTCGTTCGTGTTGATAACAAGATCAAAATTGGCGTCATCGCGAATGTCGGCGTTATAGAACTCTTTAAAGCGGGCAATCTCGCTTTTCTTGCGCTCTTTAAGCTTAGCCGCGCAGTCCTCCAAGTCCTTATACTTCTCGCTTGCGCGCGTTCCCATATCGTGCATTACTCTGGTTGCTGCGACATGCGAACTGACCACCAGCTTTATTTTGAAGGAGTGAGGTATAAAATACCACGCCACCCGAGAATCCAGTATCAAGTTATCGCGAGTCTTTCCTATTTCCGCGATAATACCATCAAGTTCGGTATCTATAGACCTGTCCTTTTCGGCTATTTTGTTAAGCTCCACAACGGAGATTCCCTTATCTGCGGCAAGCTTGCGATAGATATCTCCGGCGGAGAAAGTCTCATAACCTATTTTAGAAACAAGGCACTTTGCCAGCGAAGTTTTCCCGCTACCAAGATCACCGGATATTGTAATTATCGCCATATGGTCCCCCAAAGTTTTTTTGGCTAGGCGGCAAAACTATATAATAAAGATATAAAAGTCAAGAACATTTACGCATCTTGACCAAAGAAAGTTATGCAAAAAGGAATTAAAAAAGTTTTATCGCCTCGGGAAGTTCGCCGAAATTATCAATGATTTTATCGGCGTTAAGGCTTTCCACGGGATAGTAGGCAAAGCCGTAACTGACGATAACTACCGGCATACCGACGCCTTTTGCCGCATCGACATCGACTTTGGAATCTCCGACCATGATACAATCATCTCTGCCGAGCCCCATTTTCTCAAAGACAATGTTCATGAGCTCGGGCGAGGGCTTAAGATACGGCGTTGCTTCCGCGTCCAAAATAGGAAAGAAGAAGTCCTTTATCCCCAGTTGCTCCAGCACGAACATCGCGGGCTTATGAGGCTTGTTGGTGCAAATCGCCATTTTGTAACCTTCGCCTTTAAGCTTTGTCAAAGTCTCCAAGACATTATCGCATAAGGTGCTTTTATCCAAAGGCTTGGTGTTATACACGCGCATATATATCTTAAACAGCTCGTCGGCTTCTTTCTCGGTAAAAGGGATATTATAGTGCTCAAGCAAGTTTTCCATTGCCTTACGCGCCCCGTGTCCTATGAAAGTTTTGACCTTGTCGGGAGTTACTTCGCTTTCGATGCGCGTTGCCCCTATTTTTTCCAAGAACAGATTCATCATCTCGCAAAAATCGGGCATGCAATCCACCAAAGTCCCGTCTAAATCAAAAACAATTCCCTTAACCACAGGTATTTTCTCCTATAAAATAGTAAAACTTGCAACAAAGCGTTATTTGCAACATAATGAGCGGGCAAGGTATAACACACCATATTTTAAAAGTCGAGGAGGCTTTATGACAAAAAACAGGGTAATCATAATTCTTGCCGCCGGCAAGGGCACAAGAATGAAGTCTGATAAGCCGAAAGTAATGCACGAAATCGCCGGCCGTCCCATGGTTAAGCATCTTATTTCTACGCTTGAGAAGGGCAATAATGCCAAGGATAATATCATAGTCGTTGCCTCTGCCGATAACGCCGACATTTTAACCGCCGCCGTTGCCCCTCATAAAGTGGTAATTCAAACCTCACAGCAAGGCACGGCAGACGCGGTAAAGGCGGCCGCTCCCGCTTTAAAAGGCTTTACGGGTGATGCGCTGATTCTATATGGCGATGTGCCTTTAATATCCAAAGAAACCATAGCCGACCTTTTTGCCGCCAAGGAAGAGGGCGCGGATATAGCTCTGCTCGGCTTTGTCCCCGCCGATCCCGCGGGCTACGGGCGCATTATAGTGAGGTTGGGCGAAGTTGAAGCGATTGTTGAACATAAGGACGCCTCGCCCGACGAAAGGGAAATCCGCCTTTGCAACTCGGGCATCATGTGCGTAAGCGCGCCAAAGCTCTTTGCGTGGCTGGATAAGATAAAGAACACTAACGCCGCCGGTGAATACTATCTGACCGACATTATCGCCATGTGCAAAGGCGAGGGCGGCAAGATAGCCTTGATTGTCGGCGCGAACGACGAGCTCTTGGGCGTCAATTCCATGGAGGAGCTGGCGGCGGCCGAGCACACCTTGCAAGAGGACCTGCGCAAATCCTTCATGGCAAAGGGCGTGACGCTCAAAGACCCTTCGACCACCTTCTTCAGCTTTGATACGAAAATAGGCAAAGGCGTTGTGATAGAGCCTTGCGTATATTTCGGTAAGAATGTAACCGTAGCGGACAATGTCACGATAAAGGCGTTTTCCCACTTTGAAGGCGCGACTATCGGCGAAAGCGCCAGTATCGGACCTTTCTCCCGCCTTCGCCCCGACGCTGACATAGGCAAATCCGCCCATATCGGCAACTTTGTCGAGATAAAGAAATCCACCGTTGAGCAAGGGGCAAAGGTCAACCACCTTACCTATATCGGCGATGCGCGCATAGGGGAAAAGGCGAACATCGGCGCCGGCACCATTACCTGCAATTATGACGGCTTTAATAAATACTTGACCGACATTGGCAAAGGCGCTTTTATCGGCTCTAACACGGCGCTGATTGCACCGGTTAAAATCGGCGACGGAGCTATCGTCGGCGCAGGCTCTGCCATAAGCAAAGATGTAGAGGCGGACGCACTGGCACTTACCAGAGCTCCACAGGCGCAAAAACCCTCTTGGGCAGCAAAGTTCCGCGCCGCCAAGCAAAAACTAAAAGAGCAAAAATAGCAAAAAGAGCAAAAGGGCAACAAATAAAGAGGAGTAAGTAAATGTGCGGAATTGTCGGCGTCGTAAGCGCCAAAGGTAAAGACATCGTAGGCGACCTTTTGACCGGTCTTAAGCGCTTGGAATACCGCGGCTATGACTCTGCGGGTATTGCCGTTATTACCAACTCGGGCGCGATTGACACTCGCAAGGCAAAGGGCAAAATCTCCTGCCTTGAAGAAAAGCTTAAAGCCGAGCCTGCCAAGAGCAACATCGGCATAGCTCACACTCGCTGGGCTACCCATGGCGAGCCGAACGAAATAAACGCTCACCCGCAATTTTCCGAGCTGGTCGCGGTCGTCCACAACGGCATTATAGAGAACTACGCCGCGCTAAAGGCGGAGCTTGCGGACAGATATGTCTTTAAAAGCCAAACCGACACCGAAGTTATCACCGCCGTCATCACCGTCAACCTTAAAGAGGGAATGAGCCCGAAAGCCGCAGTCTCCTCGGCTTTGAAAAGATTAAAAGGCGCGTTTGCGATTGAAGTCCTGTTTGCCGACCACCCCGACTTTCTCATTTGCGCAAGAAAAGGCGCACCGCTCGCCATCGGCCACGGCAAAGGCGAAATGTATGTCGGCTCGGATTCTTTGGCTCTTTGCCCGTTTACGAACAAAATCACCTATTTAGAGGACGGCGATTGGGCCATCATCACCAAGGACAAGGCCGAGATTTTTACCGCCGACGACAAGCCCGTGACCAGAAAAATCACCACTTCCACCACTGACAAAAACAGCGTGAACAAAGGCTTCTTCGACCACTATATGCAAAAGGAAATCTTTGAGCAGCCGAAGGTGATAACGGACACCTTCGCCAACTTTAAAAAAGCCGTAAAAGGTCTTCCTTCGGATTTAAAGTCCGTTTCTCGAATATCCATTATAGCATGCGGCACTTCCTACCACGCCGGACTTATCGCCAAGTATTGGCTTGAGGATTTGGCACGCGTCCCGACCGATGTTGACTTTGCGTCCGAGTTCCGCTATCGCAGTCCCGTCATTGCCGATGATACTTTGGCAATCTTGATATCGCAGTCGGGCGAGACGGCAGACACGCTGGCGGCGCTTCGCTACTTTAAGGAGCAAAAGGTAAAGACGCTTGCGATTGTCAATGTCACGGAAAGCACCATTGCCCGCGAGGCGGACTTTATGATAAACACACTGGCCGGTCCCGAAATTGCCGTGGCGTCAACCAAAGCCTTTACCTCGCAGCTTATATTGCTTGCCGCTCTCACCTTAAAAATGGCCAGGGAAAGGGACGCTATCTCTGCCCAAAAAGCCGAGGAAATAGAGCAAAAGATTGCCGACTTACCGAAAGTGATGCAGGACTTTTTAAGCACTTCGGGCTACATCAAGGAAATTGCCAAAGACAAAGTCTTGGGTGCGCAAAGTGCCTTATTCATCGGGCGCGGCACCAGCTACCCCATAGCTTTGGAAGGCGCGCTTAAGCTAAAGGAAATATCCTATATCCATGCCGAAGGTTACGCCGCCGGCGAAATGAAGCACGGCCCCATAGCTTTGGTTGACAACGGCCTTCCGATTATCGTCATCGCCCCCTTTGATAAATACTTTGAAAAGACGCTTTCCAACATGCAGGAAACCATGGCAAGAGGCGGCGAAGTCATCTTTATCAGCAGCGCTAAAGGCGTGGAAACCAAGGTCGTTAAAGACTTCGCCAAAGCCGTCATCACCATGCCGGAGATTGACGATTTCCTTTCTCCGCTCCTTTACGCTTTACCTTTGCAATTATTGGCATACAATACCTCTTTGTTAAGGGGCTTTGACATGGACCAGCCCCGCAATTTAGCGAAAAGCGTGACGGTAGAATGAAACTCGCATTAGTTATCTCTTTGATTTTTATAGCAATTTTGGGATTGCTGCTTTTCCTTGCTTTTAGCGATTCCCAAGGCGAGAGCACTTGCACCGAGCCCTTGACCGCTTGTGTCCAAGCATGTAAAAAGGACGACTTCATCAAAGGCGGCGCCTGCGTTTTCTCGTGCTCGTTTGCGAATGTAAAATGCCTCGCTTCATCATTATGGACAGATTAACATGACAATAGAAAAAGACCTTATCGACAGCTTTATAGGCGGCAAAGACATACCCGCCTACACGGACAAATACTTTAGCAAGACCCGCAAAATCTTAGAGCACTTCGGCGATGAACAAGTCACCTACGCGGTCTTTTTGCGCCGCCCCGTTTTATACGCCTGCGAAATAGCTATCCTTTGGCTGAAACAGCAAGCGCAAGAGCTTGGCTTTACCGTTGATGTAAAGGAAAACTATAAGACGGGCGATTGGGTAGGCGCAGGCGAACCGCTTTTTTATTACAGCGGCTCTTTCGCCCGCTTAGTCGAGCTTGAGACTTTGCTTTTGCAAAAGGTAGGCATGACCTGCGTTGCCGCCTATAACGCTTATGAAATGGCAAAGGCACTGCCGAATGTCGCCTTTTCCGCCATGGAAGCGCGCCATTGCACGGGCGCTGATATGATGCAGCTTGCGGCGTTTGCCGCCTTTGTCGGCTCGGAAGCGGCAAAAAGGGACTTTGACGCTATCGGCTTTATAGGCACTTCAAACGACGCCACGATGAAGGTTTTCGGCAAAACCGAAGGTCTCGGCACAATGCCTCACGCGCTTATCGGCTACGCCGGCTCGACTTTAAAAGCGGCACAGCTTTACCACGAAACTTTCCCCGACGAGCCGCTTACGGTGCTTAACGACTACTTCGGCAGAGAAGTAACCGACAGCATAGAAGTATGTAAAGCCTTTCCCGACTTGGCAAAATCGGGCAGACTCGCCTTTCGCACGGATACCCACGGCGGCAGGTTTGTTGAAGGTCTGGACACCAACAAATCCTATGCCGTGCTTGCCCGCCGCGCACCAAGAGCGATAAAGGACCTGCGCAAGGAAGACGAGCTTAAGTATCTTATCGGCACGGGCGTCTCTGCCGCCGCCATGTGGCACTTGCGCGAAAATCTGAACGAGGCAGGCTTCCCCAATGTGCGCCTTGTCGCCTCAAGCGGCTTTACGGTAAAGAAGTGCCAAGTTTTCGCAATCGCCAACGCTCCCGTCAACAACATCGGCACAGGCTCTTACCTGCCGGAAAACTGGCTTGATACCTATACCACCGCGGACATCGTGAGCTATGGCGGACAGCACAGGGTGAAGTTGGGGCGCGAGTTTCTGCTCGATAAACTTTAATTTTATCTCATTTTCCCTTCCCGAACTTATTGACAAAACAAATTAAAGCTGGTAAAGTTACTCCGCTTCGGTCGAAATAAAGGCCGTATTGTTAACAATAAAAGAGGCTTTGGAACAATGCTGAGACTTCGCCGCATCCCGTTAGAATACGGAAAAGAGAACATCATCTTTTTAAGCAAAAGGAACAAGCTTTTCTGCGCCGAGCATTGTTCATCTACCATGAAGGTTGAGGTTCACGGCGGCTCGACCCCCATATACGGCATGACCGCCATAGTCGACTCTGACACTATTTTAAAGCCCGACGAGCTGGGGCTTTCTCCCAACGCTTTTGAGAAAATCGGCATTCCCGAGGGGTCGGAAGTTTCGCTTATCCTTTCGTCTGCCCCGTCCAGCATTAACTCGCTTCGCCGCAAGATAAAGGGTGGAGTCTTGGGCGCAAAGGAATATAAATCGATTGTAAACGACATCACCTTGGGCCGCTATTCCAAGCTTGAGATAGCCGCATTGGAAGTCGCCGAATCCAGCTTCATCACTCCGCAAGAAGTATTCTTCATGTCCGAAGCCATTGCCGAGGAGCAGGAAAACCTTAAATGGCACAGGGACATTGTGGTTGACGAAGTGTCCATCGGCGGCGTCCCCGGCAATCAGGTCGGTCCTATTGTCTCGTCCATAGTAATCGGCGCGGGCATGTGCATGCCAAAGATTGCCAAGCGCTCTGCCTCTGACCCTTCCGGCGCGGTCGAGGTTATGGAAACCATGTGTGATGTTGATCTGGATAAAGGCGCAATCATGGGCATGGTTGAAGGCATCGGCGGCTGCATAGCTCTTTGCGGCGGCAAGATGTCCTTATCCCCGATTGACAACATTTTATTTGATGTCGAGCAATCTTTAGGCGTCGGCATGACTCAGCAAAAAGTTATCTCTATAATCTCGCAAGCCATTTCCGGCGGCATCACCCACTTGGTCGTGGACATTCCCGTCGGGCAAAGCTCCATCGTCCGCACCATGGGCGAGGCAATGCGACTTAGGAAGCTGTTTGAATATGTCAGCGACATGGTCGGCATTGACGCCAATGTCGTCATCACGGACGGCAGCGAGCCGATAGGCAGGGGCATCGGTCCCGTGCTTGAAAGCCGCGACATTATGAGCGTTCTGCGCTGCAACGAGGACGCCCCCCGCGAATTGAGGGAAAAGGCGCTTTTCATCGCGGGCAGGGTGCTTGAGTTTGATCCGAAGCTTCGCGGCGGCCACGGCTATTACCGCGCGCAGGAAATCCTTGACTCGGGCCGCGCTCTTGAAATCATGAACCGCCTTGTTTACGCCCAGGGCAAAGGCACACCGAGCCCCCTCGGCACGCTCACCAGAGACATCACCGCCTCGACTTCGGGCGTCGTGGAAAGCATAGATTGCGCGCAAATCAACCGCATAGCAATGGTTGCCGGCGCTCCCCTTGATAAGGGCGCGGGCGTTGACCTGCTTGTAAAAGTCGGTGATGAAATCCAACAAGGAGAGATTCTTTATCGTATTCACGCCAGCCAGTCGATGGCATTTGCCTTCGCCGGCGGGCTTGCCGAAGGTAACTCGGGCTTTAAAATATCGTCCGATTTGTCCTCGGCGCTTGGTTAACGGCACACACTTTGATTTTGTATTTGATAAAAAATTATAAACTTATTAGGAGGAAAACAAATGAAATCTTATTCACCGGCAATATGTGTCCAAGACGTAAACGGCAGCATGTATTTTAACCTTAACAGCATTCCTGACGGCACGAAGTTCCCTTATGTCAATCTTGCGGACACGGACTTGACCGACATACCCGAAAAGTTCTTTAACTGCACGGTAGAAAGGCTCAATGTCGAAAACTCCGACATAGAAACGATTGAACATCTGCCGGGGTTGAAAGAAGTCTATTGCAAGGGCAGCAACCCTAAATACATTTCTCCTTACATTCCCGACAAAGCGATAAAAGGCCTGTCCGTGAAGAAAATCACCAGAGCCAAGGTTAATTACATGAATGAATACCGCCCGAATGTGGAAGTAAACAAGTATAGCATCGACAATCGCCATCTTGCCGCTTCTCAAAAGACCAACTCCCGCTAGGCCGTGACCGAGACCGAAGAAGGAGTAAAGTAAAAGGAGAAGTGAGCAAATGCAATTTGCCGTTGATAACAAAAATACAAGGCTTTGCAAGGACATATTCGGCAACATCTATGATGTTTATCATATCCCCGAAGGCACGATTTTCCAAAATCTTGACCTGTCGGGCATGGATTTTGCCGAACTTCCCGCTTCGCTGGCTACATGCGCAGTATTAGGGAAGTTTAACTGTTCCTATTGCGTTAACCTTACTTCTCTTAAGAACCTTCCTCAAGGCTTTAAGGTGCTTGATTGCAGCAACTGCTGGAGCTTGACTTCGCTCAGAGGCATTCCCGAAAGTGTAAGCATGGTTATCTGTCACGACTGCCGTAGCTTGCCCACACTTATCGGCTTGCCCCCGAAGCTAAGGAATCTTGATTGCCGCGGCTGCCGGTCTCTTCCCGATTTTAACGGCTGTAACTCCGAGATGCTGGAAGAAGTCCTTTGCAGCAGCTGCACTTCCATACGCTCGCTCAGGGGTATTTTCTCCAAAAGACTAAGAAGGATTGACTTCGGTCTTCGCCCGCCTGTCAATCTTGTTGAGATTCCCGAGCATATTCCCAGCGAAGTAGTCTTGGGCATATCACCCGGCGAAATAGCCTTTCATAAGGCCTGCTGGGGGCTTAACCGAGAGCTGGAAAAGATTAAAGCCAAAACCATGGCTCTATTCACCGCAGGCGCGGAAAAAGTAAACGCTCGCTAGCCTGTAAAGTCTCGTTGAACGGGAAAATAATTTCCCCGAAAAGCGCAAGAATACGGGCGCAAAGATAGATATAGTTATAAATAACAAATAAGAAGCAAACAAATGCCGACCGAGTTAAAAAATATAGAAGACTTAAACCGCTATATAGCTCCCTTTATCATAAGCGTTGTTTACGGCGGCAAGAAGATTGCCCCCGTCACCGAAGCTCAGGTCAATGATAAAAACTTTGTCGCCTTGGAAAAAGATAAAGTAATAAAGACAATGACTTATCGCTGGATGGAAGAAAAGGTCCGCACCTATTTTACAAAAGACGAAGCCGCGCCTTTTTTAAAAAGGCTTACTGCCGCGGACGCCGCCGATGATGAGAATTGGATTAAAGCCAAGATAAAAAGGGGCGAAGCGGTTTACCGTTTTGACGGCCTTGAAGTCTCGCCCGAGTTTCTGGACGATTTGCAAAGCAAATTAAAGGACATAAACACCTATCTTTACTCTTGCGCCGCCATGCATTTGGATAAAGCTTTAGAGCAGAATAAGCCCGTCCGACTTTCCGTTTTAAAGGAAAATCCCAAGCACGAGACCTTTACCCTTACTCTTGACGAGGCGCTTAAATGGCAAAAGCTGGTTGCCGAGCGCAAGCAAAAAGAAAGGCAGAAGGAGGCCCTTAAAGAAGGCACAAAGTT
Source organism: uncultured Pseudomonadota bacterium (assembly GCA_902783675.1). Classification (GTDB taxonomy): domain Bacteria; phylum Pseudomonadota; class Alphaproteobacteria; order CACZRW01; family CACZRW01; genus CACZRW01. Next base: position 9,608 of record CACZRW010000038.1, read on the forward strand.
CATCATGGACCTTGGCGACGGCTTTAAAGCG
>CACZRW010000039.1 GCA_902783675.1 uncultured Pseudomonadota bacterium
AGGAAGTGGCATACTCATTCCCGTAAGCACCATAGCCATAGGTATTATAAGGAGTGTCATCATACCCGAAGCCGCTGCCAAATCCGCTGTCCTCACCCGCGGGCCCCATGGTATCCAAGGGCACCAGCAAGGGCTGGGAAGGAGCCGCCGTCGCCGCCTTGCCGCCGCTTATATTCATATCGGCGCTGAGAGTAATGGGGGCGGGGACATTGATAGCGTAGCCCGCACCGGTATCACCGAAAGGCGTAATGGCATTATTCCCCGCCACGGTATCGGCGGGAGCGCCTGCAGGCACCGGTGAGAAAGCCGGAGCAGAAACCGCAGGCGCAGGAGCAAAGTCGTAAGCAGGAACAGGCGCGGGCGCAGATGCGGGTGCAGGTGCAGTCGCGGGTGCGGGAGTTGCCACAGCAGCCGGAGCCGTCGCCGGCGCCGCCGCGGGAAGGGCCCCGCCGTTCGTGCCGGCAAGCCAGTCGGGAGCAGCCGCTCCGCCTTCCGTTCCTTGTTTTAAAATATCCTCAAGCGTGGTATCGGCGGCATTAGCCTCGGCAACTATCCACCCCGAGGCTTCCTCACGGCTGTTCCACGCGTTATCAAAATCGCTATACATTTGCGATGCCGCCATGGTTTTGGGAGTGCGCATGGCGTCATCTGAAACTTTATCTGAAGAGGCAAGCGGCAAAACCTCGACCCCTTGCTCATTGCCGAGCGCCTCGCCATAAGTGGGATTAGCGCCAAGCGGCTTTTTCTCAAAAGCGAAATAGGCGTTAATGTCGCCCATCGCCACGGCTTTTTCTTCTTCGGAAAGAGTAATGGAAGGATCTATCCACGGCGACTTCATACTGCCGTATTTTTTGTAATCATTGGGAGAAGCGGGGCTTTTAAAAGTTTCAAAAGAATTATCCGCCACTGCCCGTGCGCTCGCTTCCGCGGGAGAGGGAGCATACAAAGGCTTATCCACCACGGCAACTTTTACCGTCTCTATAATGTCGCCTTCATCAACCGCGGCAAGCATATCGGAAGAATAATTGTCGTTGGCCGCACCTTGGTTTTCCAAGATAATAACCTCGGCAACCTGCTCAATCTGCGGAGCCGCTGCGGCGGGAGCAATTTCGGCAGCTTGATCTGCTTTTGCCACCTCGGCAACCTTTGCTCTAAGCTCATCTTCATTAACCCACGAGGTAAACACATCGGCCTTACTGTCGGCGTCGCCATCGTCTGCCTTGGCCGCGCCGGCAAGCGCTGCCGCACTTACAAGAAAAGTTGCCCCCAGCAAGCAAGCTTTAAAAGGCACCTTTCCCCCTACAATATAACTATTTCCTAACAAAAACACGCTCAACTTGCACTCCCCGATTTGCGTTTTCCGTTACTAATCCGAAACCGTGTCGGCCCAAAGGCTGCCACCGTAACCCTCGCAAAACCCCAATATATAGCGCTATACACAAGGTAATGCGAATTTGACTTACCTTATATACAAGATGAAGTAGAGAAGAAAGTAAAGAGTTTTTTTGTAAAAAATGCATTTTTTTTAGTGCGATTCAGCCAAGATTCGGAAAAACTTAATTTTTTTTCGCGCATAAACCCTGCCGCCGAATTATGAAACTTTTTTTACAAAATGCCGTTTTGCCCCGAAGATGGCTTGTTTGCTTGGCTTTTTCTTCTCTTACTCTTTAAAATAAAAAGTTGTCGCCGCCCTTAAAATGCCGTATTCTTAAAACATGAGGCCGGGCAGGGGTTGCCCTGTCGCAACATAAAGGAGATTAAGATAAATGTTAGTCAAGTTTTTAAAAGTTTTTGCTATCGTGGCAGTTGTAATGCTTGCTGTGAGTGTTGATGCTTCCGCTCAAAACAACGCGGTTTTCGATGTTGTTATTAAAAAGGGCGTTGATCTGTTCACCGAAGTTCGTACCGTAGTATTCGTTATGGGCGGTTTCGGTTTGGTCGGCCTTGCGGTTGCGTCTATTTTCGGTCGCCCCATGTGGAAGTGGTTCGCCCTTCTTGCTTTGGGTTTGGTCGTAGTCGCAGTTGCTAATGCTATCATTAACTACTTTGCTTCGTCGGATGGTACTTCCTCGAACAACAGAATTAAGTTTAACGATACGCTTAACTAAAACACCATTAATACTTAAAAGGCCGTCGTTCCTTCGCGTTCGGCGGCTTTTTTTGTTTTGCCTTCTTTTCTTCTTTTAAAAAAGAGAATGTAACAGGGCAATTATTTTCCTATTTACTAAACCGAGTTAAGATTTTAATATGCAAAAAAGGCATAATGATTAATTAAGGAACGGACGACCCGCCATGAGAGAACCGGTATTAAAAGCAGTCGCAGCACCCAAAAAGTTCTTGTGGGCTCCGTTTGAATTAGGCGCCGCCAACATTGCTTTACAGCTCACTTTCATGGTTATGTATATAGGTATAGCGCAAAGCAACCCCATGTATTTCATACCTTCTATTCTCATCGGGCATATCATCTTGGTGATTTACGGTGCCAAGGAACCTCATCTTGCCTCTTTACTAAAAGCTTTCGGTCGTTATCATCACATATCAAAGAATATGTATAGCAGCAAAGGAACGAAACTTGTCTCCTGAGTCATTTAACTTTTTTGATATTTTTGCATACGGGCTTACGACGAAGCAGTCCGTCGTCGCGGCTATCGGCATTATTGCCGCCGCCTCGTTTGCGCTTTTAAGCATCACCAAAATCGGCGAGAAGTTATTGCCCAAGACAAAGGAATCAAGGGTTTGCGACTTCCTTCCGTTTAGCAAACTTTTGCCCGACGGCTCAACCATAAAGTGCAAAGACGGCTCGCTGGCAAGGGTGTTTAGGGTGCGCGGAGCCGACACGGCTTTTATTCTGCCACGGCAAAGGGAATTGTTGCTTGACTCTCGTCAGCGATGGGTCGACTCGATGAGCGAGCTCAATGTCACCTGCCGCGTCGTCACGATAAGGGAGATGCTGCCCTTAGAGGAAAAGGCGCCGCACCAGAACTCGCTTTTGCGAAGGATAGCCCTGCGCTGGGCCGAGAACCTGGCAAGGGTTTACAGGAACGACCACTATGTCATTTTATCCATAAAGGACTATAAGGACGCCTTTCGCGATTTGGAGCAGGCGAGCCAGGCCTTAATCGCCACTTTGGACGAATACGATGTCAGCCTTATGTTTGAGACACCGGAAAGCGACGCCAAGTTAAGTCCGTTTATGCTTTTCGCGCGCATGTGCTCACCGCTTACCCGCCCGCTGCCCAAAGTCGGCAATGCGGAAGGCGAGGATTTGAACGCGCTTTTAACTTCGGACTATGTCCATTTTACGGGTGAGAAGGGCGTCATCAAGTTCATCGCCGGCGAAAGGGAAAAGAAGTGCATAGTTATGGGCGTGCGTGCGTCCGGCGACTATATGGACGAGCAGATGATTTCCGACTTGCTTTCCATAGATGTCGAGCTGAACCTTATTCACAACATCAAGCCCATACCCAAGATGAAGGCGGTTGCATGGCTTATGAACCAGCGCCGTATGTCCATGACGACATCGCTGTCCTCGGCGACCATGGATCAGTATACCGAAGCTCTGGAAGCTTTGGACGCCGCCGACGCTACCTATCAAACCTTATGCGAATACGCGATGACGATTTTTGTTTTTGGCGACACGGACGAGGAGCTGGCGTTCGGGCAGGCCGAGGTTGAGCGCATTTGCCGCCTTTACAGCCTCACTCCCGTAAGAGAGGGCTGGGTGGTTGAAGCATCTTTCTTCGCTCAATTCCCGACCTATGACATATACCCCAGACCATACAGCTACCTTTCGCGCGTGGTTGCCTGCGCCATTTGCTTTGAAAAGACTGCCGAGGGCAATACCAAGTCCGATTGGGGCCCCGGTGCCATTACGGTATTCAGGACTTACGGCGGCACCGCCTATAACTGGCAATTCCATGTAACCAGCGAGGCAAACGCCGTGGCTCACTGCGTCATTATCGGTCCCACGGGTCAAGGTAAAACGACTTTGCTTGCCTTTCTTGCGGGGCAGGCGATGCGCCACAAAGACCTGCATGTGTATTTCTTTGACAGGCACAGGGGTGTGGAGATTTTCACCCGCGCCATCGGCGGCGCTTACATTAACTTTGACGGGGACAAGGACGCCACCGCGCTTAATCCTTTCTCGTGCGACGACAACCCCGAGAACCGCGCTTTTCTGCGTCGTTGGCTTCGTGCAATCACGATGGTTGACGATGCCCAAAGCGAAAAGGAAATAGGGCGCGCGGTCACTACCGCTTTTGAATACCTGCGCCCCGAGGAACGCACTTTAAAGAACCTGCACAAAAGCTGCTTCTCGCCCACCGGCGCCATGCGGCGCGAGCTTTTCCGCTGGGTAAACGATCAGCAATACGGGCTTATCTTCAACTCCACCAGTGATAATTTGGACTTGACGCAGAAGTTCATGGCGTTCGACTTCACCCATATATTTGAGGACGAAACGCTTGCCCCTGCGGTCATCAGCTACATCATGCACCGCATACAGGAATTGACGGGCAGAACCGGCGAGCCCAGCCTCATCATGATAGATGAAACGGCGCCCATGTTAAAGCACCCGATGTTCCGTGATAACTTCATCGTCGGCTTACAGGAAGGACGAAAGAAGCGCCAAGCCTATCTTTGCGCCTTCCAGCAACCCAACATCATCGACAGCTTGGGCCTTGGCGAAGTCGTCCGCGGCCAGTGTCAGACGATTATCTTTTTCAGAAATCCCCAAGGTATGGAAGAGGATTACGAAAACTGGCGTTTAACTCCGCGCGAAAAAGACTTTATTTTCGGGCGTGAGTTCAAGGAATTAAGATACGCCATTTTGGTATCGCGTCCCGCCGTGGGAGAGTCCGTCATCTTAGATGTTGACTTGTCGGGTCTGGGACCTTTCTTAAAACTTTATTCTTCCGGCAGAAAGCATGTTTTGCTTGCCGAGCAACTTATCCGCGAATTCGGCCCTGATGCTTTTGTGGATAAGTATCTTGATGTCGCATAAAAATCCATTTTTAAAGTATCTGCTCGCGCTACTGCAAAACTCGCAATCAGGGTTAAGGTTTA
>CACZRW010000040.1 GCA_902783675.1 uncultured Pseudomonadota bacterium
AACACTCCTTTTCACAAGTTTTCCTAGAAGGTTCCCGTAAAAGCGGACGATTCTTATATAAAAAAACACCCGACTCTTACGAGCGGATGGTCATAAAACCGTTCATTCATAGACGGCTCGATCTATTAGAGCCGAAAGCTCGCGTATTCAATCGACATCCGCCCAAAGAAATTGGGACGAACGCCTTACGCAATGTCAGATCTCTCACTCTGACCGTGAATGATTACGGGTTTATGACACCCGAGGTAAATCTCTTTACCCATAGTGAGGATTGCATATTTAAGGGGGTGAGGCAATATAAATTATTTGTCTTGTTCGCCGTAACTTATTCGCCGGAAAGGATTTTGCGAAGATACCTGCCCGTGTGGCTTTCTTTTGCCTTTGCGACTTGCTCGGGAGTGCCCGTGGCGACAATCGTGCCGCCCGCGTCGCCGCCCTCGGGTCCGATGTCGATGATGTAGTCCGCCGTCTTTATCACATCCAGGTTGTGCTCTATGACGACGACCGTGTTGCCCGCGTCAACCAGCGCCTGAAGCACTTCCAAAAGCTTGGCTATGTCGGCAAAGTGAAGCCCCGTCGTCGGCTCGTCCAAGATGTAAAGCGTCCTGCCCGTGGCGACTTTGGAAAGCTCTCTGGAAAGCTTGATGCGCTGCGCCTCGCCGCCCGAAAGGGTCGTCGCCGATTGCCCCAGCTTTATGTAGCCGAGCCCGACTTTGCGCAGGAGCTCAAGCTTCGCCTTTATCTTTGGTATGCTTTGGAAAAAGTCGTAGGCGTCGTCGACCGTCATGTCCAGAACATCGGCGATGGATTTGCCTTTATAGGTGACTTCCAGCGTCTCGCGCTCGTAACGCTTGCCTTTGCAGACCTCGCAAGTGACATACATGTCCGCCATGAAGTGCATCTCTATCTTCTTGACGCCGTCGCCTTCGCAAGCCTCGCACCTGCCGCCTTTGACATTGAAGGAGAAGCGGCTTGCGGTGTAGCCCCTCTCCTTTGCTTCGGGGAGCGAGGCGAACCACTCGCGAATAGGGGTGAAAAGCCCCGTGTAGGTCGCGGGGTTCGAGCGCGGAGTTCTGCCTATCGGCGATTGGTCTATGTCTATGACCTTATCAATGTGGCCCACGCCGGTAATCTTGTCATACTTGCCCGCGGAGGCTTTGGAATTGCCGAGGATTCTGTCAGCCGCGGCGAACAAGGTTTCCAGCACAAGCGAGGATTTGCCCGAGCCGGAGACGCCCGTCACCACCGTCAGAGTGCCAAGCGGAAAAGAGGCGGTGATGTGCTTTAAATTATTGTGGCAGGCGCCCTTTATGGTGATTTTCTCGCCCGAGCCTTTGCGGCGGTGCTCGGGTATGGCGATTTGCTTTGCGCCGCTTAAATACTGCCCTGTGGGGCTTTGCGGGTCGGCGATGATGTCGGCGGGAGTGCCCTGCGCTACGACTTTGCCGCCGTTCGAGCCTGCCGCGGGTCCCATGTCTATGACATAGTCGGCGCGGCGGATAGCGTCCTCGTCGTGCTCAATTACTATGACCGAGTTGTCAAGGCTTTTTAAATGTTCCAGCGCCTCTAAAAGCTTGTCGTTGTCCCTTTGGTGCAGACCTATGGAAGGCTCGTCAAGGACATACAAAACGCCCGTAAGCCCCGAGCCGATTTGCGAGGCAAGGCGAATGCGCTGGCTTTCCCCGCCGGAAAGAGTCGCAGACGCCCTGCCAAGGCTTAAATAGCCCAGACCTACATTTACCAAAAAGCCAAGCCGCTCGCCGATTTCGCGCAAGATACGGTGGGCGATTTCCCGATGCTCGGGGCGAAGAGTGGGCTCAAGCGAGGCGAACCACTCGCGCGCCTCGGCTATGGATTTGTCGCAGGCCTCGGATATGTTAAGCCCGCCAACCTTTACCGCCAGCGCCTCGGGCCTTAACTTCGCTCCGTGGCAGGTTTCGCAAGGTGCGGTGCTTTGAAAGCGCCCTATTTCCCAGCGTGACCAGTCGGATTCCGTTTCCAAAAAGCGGCGCTCCATGTTGGGAATTACGCCTTCAAAGGGGCGGTTCGTGGTGTATTCGCGCCCTTCCCCATTGCTTATGGTAAGCTTGATATTCTCGCCGCCCGAGCCGAACATTATGATGTCTTTGGTCTTTTGCGGCATGTCTTTCCAAGGGGTCGTGACGCTGCCGCCGTATTTACGGCAGATGCTTTCCAACATTTGCGCATACATTGAGGTGGCGTTTAAAAAGGCAGGGGCAAAGGCGCCTTCGGCAAGCGAAAGATTGGGATTGGGGACTACCAGCTCGGGGTCTACATAAAGCCTTGCGCCAAGCCCGTCACATTCGGGGCAAGCTCCGTAAGGGTTGTTAAAGGAGAAAAGGCGCGGTTCTATCTCGTCAATGGTAAAGCCGGACACGGGGCAGGCGAACTTTGACGAAAGTGTGGTTGCGGCGCCGGTCTCGGCGTTCTCGGCAAGCGCCAGTCCGTCCGCCAGATTAAGCGCCGTTTCCAGTGAGTCGGCAAGGCGGTGCTCTATTCCGTCTTTTATCACTACGCGGTCAACAATGACGGATATGTCGTGCTTTAAGGTCTTTGAAAGGTCGGGGAAGTCCTCTATATCATAGATTTCGCCGTCAACCTTCAGCCTTTGAAAGCCTTTCTTCTGTAGGGACTTTACCTGCGATTTAAACTCGCCTTTCTTGCCCCTTACAATCGGCGCGAGCAGATAAAACTTCGTCCCTTGGGGCATGGCCATGAGCTTATCGACCATTTGCGAGACGGTTTGGCTTTCAATGGGTAGTCCCGTAGCGGGCGAATAGGGAATCCCTACCCTTGCCCATAAAAGGCGCATATAGTCGTAAATCTCGGTAACCGTGCCGACGGTCGAGCGCGGGTTGTGCGAGCTGGTCTTTTGCTCAATGGATATGGCGGGAGAAAGCCCCTCTATCAGCTCGACATCGGGCTTCTTCATCAAGTCAAGGAATTGGCGGGCATAGGCGGAAAGGCTTTCCACATAGCGCCTTTGCCCCTCGGCGTATATGGTATCAAAGGCAAGCGAGGATTTGCCCGAGCCGGAAAGCCCCGTAATAACGACAAGCTTATTCTTGGGAATATCTACATCAACATTTTTAAGATTATGTTCCTTTGCGCCGCGAACTTTTATAAAACCTGACATTTTCCTTTTGCTTCCCTTTTCTAAACCAAGCCGCGGATTGTATCAGAAAAACACCTTTTTAGCAATCCGTATTTACTACTTAACAGTTGCTTATTTTTTGTAACCGCTTTAGATTACCCCCTAACTTTAAAGGATTTTTTATGCAGGTTGCCAGTTATCAAAAAGTTACAACTCTTCTTAAGCCTTTGATTATGCTTTATGTAAAGGCGCGTAAGAGGAAAGGTAAAGAAGATGTGCAAAGGTTTAATGAGCGGCTGGGGGTGGCGGCTGTGCCTCGCCCCAAAGGGCGGCTTATATGGCTGCACGGGGCAAGCGTCGGGGAAACGGTATCCATGCTTCCCCTTATCGCCAAGATACGCGAGGAATATCCCAAGGTTCATATACTGGTTACTTCGGGGACGGTGACTTCGGCAAAGATTATGGCGGGAAGGCTGCCTAGAGGTGTTATTCATCAATATGTGCCGATTGATATCAAGGAATATACCGATAAGTTCATAAGCCACTGGAAGCCCGATTTGGCTTTGTGGTTCGAGTCCGACTTTTGGCCTAATCTTATTATGTCGGCAAGCGCGGTGGGGGTGCCTTTAATCCTTGTAAACGGGCGGATATCCGACAGATCTTTTAAAAAGTGGCAGAAGGCAAAGTCCTTTATGGCGGAATTGCAGGGAAAGTTTACGCTTTCGCTGGGGCAGACGGAAAAAGACGCAAGACGCCTTAAAAAGCTTGGGGCGCGTAATGCTTTGTCGGTCGGCAATATCAAATATGCCGCCGCCGATCTTCCTTATGACGCCGAGAAAATAGCGGATTTGCAAAAACAAATCGCGAAAAGGGAAAGTTTTATCGCGGCAAGCACTCATGATGATGAGGAAAGTCGGCTTGCGGATATTTTCCTTTCCCTAAAGCAAAAGCACCCTTCCCTTTTGCTTATTATCGTGCCGAGGCACCCGAAGCGCGGCGAGGAGATAGCGCAAACTCTGGCGGCTAAAGGTTTGGCGGTGGCGCTTAGGAGCAAAGGCGAGAAGATTGGCAAAGGCACAGATATTTATGTTGCCGACACCATCGGGGAAACGGGGATTTTTTACCGCCTCGGTGATATTGTGTTCGTGGGCGGGTCACTGGTTCCTCACGGAGGGCAGAACTTCTTGGAGCCGGCGCGGCTTAAATCCGCCATTATCGTGGGCGGCTTCATGCATAACTTTGCCGAGATGACTAAAAACGCCGTCAAGGCCAAGGCAATCATTAAGGTAAAAGATGATAAGGCGCTGGCCGTAAGTCTTGAAAAGTTGCTTAAAGATAAAAAAACGCGGCAAAAATATATTGCCAACGGGGCGCGCTTCGCTTTAAATGAAGGCGCGGTGCTGGATAGAGTGTTTGCTCAAATAGCGCCTTATATCGATACCGTCATGGCGTAAAAGTAAAATGAAAAAGGTTTGGCAAAAATATAAAAACGAAATTGCCTTGCGGGGCGAAAGGAAGCTTAAAAGCGCTTGGAAAAGTGCGCGAGCGGTTAAGGTGCTGTCGCCTTTGTCCGCCATGTATGCCAAAATCGCCGAGGTCAAGTCGCGGATAGTAATTCCTTATGATGCCGATGTTCCAGTGATATGCGCGGGGAATCTTACGCTCGGCGGGGCGGGCAAGACGCCTTTGGCAATATGGCTTGTGGAGCATTTTAAAGCCAAGGGAATGAAGCCCTATTTCCTTACAAGAGGTTATAAAGGCAAGGAAAAAGGCCTGTTCATGCCGGATTTTGCAAAGGAAGGTGAAGGCGGCGTGGAAGGTATGGCTAGCAGGATAGGCGACGAGCCTTCGCTGCTTTTATGCTTTGCGCCCGTGGTGGTCGACCCCGACCGCGCCAGAGGTGCCGAGACTGCCGAGAAAAGCGGCGCGGATATCATCATCATGGACGACGGTTTCCAAAATCACGGACTTAGCAAAAACAAGTCAATACTTGTGTTTGACGGTATGGTCGGTATCGGCAACGGCAAGGTTTTCCCCGCGGGACCTTTGCGCGAGGACTTCGCTTTGGGGTTAAAGCGGGCTAAGGCGGCAGTTATTATCGGTGACGACACAAGCGGGATAACGATAAGAATAAAATCCGAAGCTCCCGATATGCCTATATTCAGAGCAAGGCTTATACCGGACGAAAGTGTGGCAAAAAGCCTTAAAGGCAAGAAAGTGCTGGCGTTTACGGGTATCGGTAATCCTTTGAAGTTCTTTAATTCTTTGCGAGGTATCGGAGCGGAAGTGGTTAAGCAAAAAGCCTTTCCCGACCATCACTTCTATACCGATGAAGATATTGCGGATTTGGAAAGTATCGCCAAAGATGAAGCGCTGGTCATGGTGACTACGCAAAAGGACGCCGTGAAGCTTGCCCCCGAGTTTGGCAAGAAAGTCGTGGTCCTGCCCGTGAAGCTGGCGTTTGAAGATGAAAAAGAGTTTGTTGAGTTTGTAGAGTTTTCTTGAAAATAATGAAGAACAGTAAGCCCACCATTGACGAGATATACAGGAAAAAGCCTAAAAGCGACTTTAGGCGCAAGCTTTCCTATACCTTGCAAGCGGCGGGGGCTTTTCCTTTGATGTTCATCGTAAGGTGCTTGCCGCTTGATGTGGCTTCGGCGCTCGGGGCCAGAATTGCCCGCTTTGTAGGGCCAAGGCTTAAAGAGCATAAGGTGGCGATGATGAACCTCGCCCTCGCCTTCCCCGACAAAACCGAGGCGGAACGCAATGCCATTATCATGGCGGAATGGGAAAATATCGGCAGAGTTATCGGCGAATTTCCTCATGTGACGCGGCCAAAAGTCATTGCCGAGCGCGTGAAAATAAAAGGGAAAAAATACCTTGACGAGCTTAAAAAGTCGGGCAAAGGCGCCGTATGCGTGTCTATACACATGGGGAACTGGGAGCTTTCCTCTATGATTATGCGCGAGCTGGGGATAAAGGCTAACAATGTCTATCGGCGGCCCAATAATCCCTATGTCGAAAAGATATATCAGGCGCGGGTGGATAAGCAAAAAGGCTTGCTTATTCCCAAGGATAAAAACTCGCTTCTAAAGATGATACGCTGTATCAGGAACGGCGAAACCGTCGGGCTTTTGATTGATCAGAAGTTGAATGAAGGTATAGAGACGACTTTTTTCGGCAAGAAAGCTATGACGACTCCGGCGCCGGCAATTATATCAAGAAGATATGATGTGCCTATCCTTATGGGTAGGGTCGTAAGGACAAAAGGGGCGCATTTTGAAATGACGCTATTCCCCTTAATCTATTGTAATAAAACAAAAAACAGCGACAAAGATATACAAGAGATGACGCAAAAACTTAACGACATCGTGCAAGGTTGGATTGAAACGACTCCAGAGCAATGGCTGTGGATTCATAAGCGTTGGAACAAAGATATCTTTAAATAAGCCTAATTTCGCATTTTTTCTTTTGTCCAGATTCTGGGTTTGAGCATAAGGCAAGCCACAAGATATGGTTATCCGCCAATTTTTCTACCCCATGATGGACAAATTGATTGAAAGAATCATTTTTTTGTGTTAACCTACTGTTAATAATTTCGATAAAGGTTTTCTTTTTTGGAGTTTGGGCAATGAACGACGAGATTTTATTTACTGGAACTGTTAGAGCCGATGAATGGCTATGCTTTAATGCTTTAAGTAAAATCGCGCAGACTGCCGACACTTCCCTATTCTTTCAAACGGTTAACAATATCAGGCGGGCGTTACGCAAGTATTACGGAGCGAAGGCTTCGGGACAGATTGTCTCGTCAGCTTATAGCTTTATTGACGCGCAGGGCAACAGCATTTTAAGCAACGCTTACGAGGCAAAGAATGTCGAGATTGTCGGCGTGGCGTCCTCTTATATCCTTGCTCACGGGGTCGAGAACGAGGCTTTATATGATGTGCTTATCAGCCCGAAAATGCTTATGCTTAACAGGCAAATCGGCAAGCTCGGCTCGTTTAACAAAAATGTGAAGAGCATCTTTGCGCAGATGAAAAGTGCGGGCAATTCCGAATGGCTTAAAGATATTGCGACGGCTTACCCCTTTGTCGTGCCTGCAAAAAAGAAGGCCACCGAGGAACAGCAAAAGCCCGCCTTGCGCACGGTCAAGTCTAAGAGGCTTGATGTCTTTTCAAAGGCAATCATTAAGCTTGCACGCGTCAAGGAAGTGCTGGTTATAAATAACCGCGAAAGAGCAGAGGCTTAAAGCT
>CACZRW010000041.1 GCA_902783675.1 uncultured Pseudomonadota bacterium
AACACTCCTTTTCACAAGTTTTCCTAGAAGGTTCCCGTAAAAGCGGACGATTCTTATATAAAAAAACACCCGACTCTTACGAGCGGACGTTAAGAAACCGAGAATTCATTAAAATCGGCTCAGCTTATTCGAGCCACTAGACTTTATTCGCTGACATCCACTCCCAAAAAAGGAAGTGTTGTCAGTTAAAAGCTTGCCAACAAATACATCGTTGACAAATGAATTCTTTTAATGGGCTTCTTACGTCCCAAGGCAGGTTGTTCGCCTACCCGCTTTAAAAGTAAAAGAAGCCCTTGTGATTGTAAAGAAAAATAAGACTTTAGAAATAAATGCCGGCGGGGCGCACCGCCTTAATCACTTGTTGACTATTTTCGCCAAGACCTTTATAAAAGCCCTTTAAAATAAACATCTTTTCAATCAAATAACAAACAAGAGGAAAAAATGAAAAAGTCTGAACTTATTGCCACAATCGCTGAAAAGCATAATCTCTCCGCAAGCGATGCCGATCGCCTTGTGAACAATGTTTTTGATGAGATTACCAATGCTCTCGCCGGTGGCAGTCGCGTTGAGCTGCGCGGCTTTGGCTCCTTCTCAACCCGCCAGCGCGGGGCGCGTATCGGGCGCAACCCAAAAACCGGCAAAACCGTCAGCGTTGAACCTAAAACCGTTCCCTTTTTCAAAGCGGGAAAGGACTTGAAGTTGAAGGTTTTTAATGGCAAATAGTCATTAACGACTTTTAAGAAAGGTAAAGCTTATGCACATTTTATCTGCGCTCATAGGGATTATTTTCATTGTGCTTGTCGTGTTTTTCTCGGCATCCAACATTGAAACTGTCACTGTGTCGCTTTGGCCCTTTTCCTTAAGCCTCACCGCTCCGCTGTTTATAATTATTCTTGCTACGGCGGCGCTGTCTTTTATTTTCGGTGGCGCCTTTGTTTGGCTTAACAACCTTGCCAAGAACTTCGCCAACTACCGTAAGCAAAAGGCCCTTGCCAAAGCGCAATCGCAGGCGCCCGCAAGCCCCACTGCAAACCAAAAGAAAGATACGATATGAGCTGGCTAACTAACTACGTCCGCCCCAAAATCCATAAAATAGTAAAGCCCAGGGAAGTCCCCGACAACCTTTGGACTAAATGCCCGAAGTGCGGCGAAATGATTTTTCATAAAGAGCTGGAGCAGAACCTTGATGTTTGCCCTAAATGCTCTTACCACTTCCACTTAAGCGCAAAAAAGCGGCTGGAAACTCTGTTTGACAGCGGCAAGTTCACCGAAATAGTCCTTCCCAAAGTGCGCGAAAATCCCCTTGATTTTGAAGATGTAAAAAAGTATCCCGAGCGCCTTAAGGAATACCGCAAAAAGACTTCGCAAAATGATGCTATCCGCGTCGCTCACGGTTCAATCGGAGGAATGCCGGTAGTCGTAGGCGTGCTGGACTTTAACTTCATGGGCGGCTCTATGGGCATGGCCGTGGGCGAAGCAATCGTCGCCGCTGCTGACCTTGCCGCCTTGCAAGAAGCGACTCTGCTGCTCGTCACCGCGTCGGGCGGCGCGCGTATGCAGGAAGGTATGTTCGCCCTTTCGCAAATGGTGCGAACCACTGCAGCAATCAAAAAGCTAAAGGAAAAAGGACTGCCTTACATCGTCGTCATGACCGACCCCACCACGGGCGGCGTAACCGCAAGCTTTGCCTCGCTGGGGGATATTTTGCTTGCCGAAACGGGCGCGACCATCGGCTTTGCCGGCGCCAGAGTAGTAGAGCAGACGATTCGCGAAAGCCTCCCCCAAGGCTTCCAAACTGCGGAATACCTTTTAAAGCACGGCATGCTTGACATGGTCGTGAACCGTAAGGATCTTCGCGGCATTTTGATAAGGATTATCAGCCTTCTGACCAACACCGAGCCTTCGGGCGACATTGTAAAGCTTTCGCATTCATAAACAAAAATGAGCAGAACCGAAGAAATGCTTGCTCACTTTGGGCAAAAGTATGACAAGGCGATTGTGCTGGGGCTGGAAAGAATAACAGCCTTGATGGAGTGCCTTGGCAATCCCCAAGACCGCCTTCCCAAAACTATTCATGTTGCGGGCACGAACGGCAAAGGCTCTACCATCGCTTTTTTAAAAGCAATGTGTGAGGCCGACGGATTGAAGGTTCATGCCTACACCTCACCCAACCTCGCCGATTTCAAAGAACGAATCGTAATAAACGGCGAAAAAATCAGCGACGATTACTTTTGCGAGCTTTTAAAAAGAACCGACAATGTCGCAACAAAAAACAACCTTTTGCCAAGCTTTTTCGAACTGGTGACTGCCGCCGCATTTTTAGGATTCGCAGAAAGCCCGGCAGATATCCTGCTATTGGAAACGGGGCTGGGCGGCCGACTCGATGCAACCAACATCATCAAAAAGCCAATCGCCGCCGTTATCACTTCCATTTCTTTGGACCATGTCGCAATTTTGGGCGATTCGCTTAAGAAAATATCCTTTGAAAAGGCGCACATTCTAAAGCGCGACTCGCTGGGAATCATAGCCAAGACCTCCTGCCCCGAAATCTTCACCTCTTACGCTGCCAAAGTCGGCGCTCACCTTTTGTTTGAAGGTAAGGATTTTTCCTACGAGGCAAGAGGCAATAAAGGCTTTTCCTATAATGGCGAGGACTTTCCCCCGCCTTCGCTTTTAGGTGAGCACCAATACCAAAACGCTTCACTGGCAATTACCTGCGCCCACCAAGCCTTGCACTTAAGCGACTCGGCTATAAGAAAGGGGTTGGCCTCTGCCGTGTGGCAAGGGCGGTTGCAGAAATTAACTTCCGGTGCATTGATAGACGCTTTACCAAACAAGCGTTGGGAAATATGGATTGACGGCTGCCATAACGAAGGCGCTGCGAAAGTAGTGGCAGATTTTCTGCCCCGCTTCGGTGACAAGCCGCTTTTTGCCGTCTGCGGAATGCTCAAAAGCAAAGATGCTCATAGCTTCTTTAGGATACTTGCGCCTTTCTTTGACACCGTTTACACCGTCCCCATAAACGATGAACACGACGCCTTCTCTCCCGCCGAACTGGCGGATATAATCACTTCTGTTTCGGGCAAAACGGCAAAGACGATGGAAAGCACCCTATCCGCCATAAAGCAAATGCCAAAAGACACGGACGCTCGCATTCTAATCTGCGGCTCTTTGTATCTTTTAGGCGAAATCCTAAAGGAAAACCACTAGCGCACTTATAAAAGTGCACCCATTCTAACTTACCACGAAAAGCGGCTTAGATATGCTGTTTTATCCACTCTTCAACGGCACTTTTCGGCATAGCACCGACTTTGGTATCTACCGCCTTGCCGTCTTTGAAAAGTATCAAAGTAGGAATACCGCGCACTCCGAAAGCGTTCGGAGTCTCGGGAGACTCATCAATATCCATCTTTACGATTTTAATCTTATCACCCATTTCCTTGGAAATCTCTTCCAAAATGGGGGTAAGCTGCCGACAGGGACCGCACCAAGTTGCAAAAAAGTCAAGCAACACGGGAACCTTTGCTTCCTCGACCTCAGTCTTAAAATCAGAGTCTTTAATTATTTCCATAAGTTTTCTCCTTACAAGCTTTAACTCTGCCGGAGATATTAAAGCAAAGTCGGCTTTCGTCAAGGCTACTTTTGATTATGCTCCCGACCTCTTTTCCTGATTTAAGATGCTTTTAAGAAGCAAGCTTTAAAAAACACTTGCTAGACGGCGATTTTTGTGTAATATGAGCAACCTCAAATACCTGTGGGGGTATAGCTCAGCTGGGAGAGCGCTTGCATGGCATGCAAGAGGTCAGGGGTTCGATCCCCCTTACCTCCACCAAAAAATCCCTTAGCCCAAAAGTGAAGTAAGATGATAATTGTTAACGACAAGATGCAATCGGGCTACACCTATGAACTTACGGCAAAAGAAGGCAAGGACTTCGCTTTGGACTTCGCACCTGAATTAACGCCAAAAGAGATGCTGGAACTTGGGATTTTTGAAGGACACTACATGACCGATTGCGCCGCCGAATTTCCTTCGGATTGGTTTAAAAACGCCAAGCTCTCCCCCGAAAAGCCCGACATAAATTGCAATTATTTCAAAATAAAGTCGCGCCAGCCATTGTCCGTCTGGAGACAAAAAGGCTGGATTTACGATCCCGACCCGCGCGGCTGGTTTCAATGGTATTGTCGTTATTACATGGGGCGCAGGATCCCTGTTTTGGACGCAATTCAAATCAAAAGATGGCGAGCTTTCAAACGCCACAAAGCCCAAGTAGAAAAAGGCTGCCTGCCAATGGACATGTCTTGCCGCCCGCGCCAGCGCCAAGCTCTTTTGCAATGGGCATACAGTCCGTTTTTCTAGCCTTCCAAATAATAATGGCTAAGGACCTTAAAGTCGTCGTCAAGCTCATAAACTTGCGGCACCCCGGTTGGTATCTCGACCTTAACAATGTCCTCATCGGAAATACCTTCCAAGTGCTTAACCAAAGCGCGAATAGAGTTCCCGTGTGCCGCAATCAAGACCCGCTTACCGCCCGCAATCAAAGCCTTTATCTCACCTTCAAAGCAAGGCAGAACGCGTGCGACCGTATCTTTAAGACTTTCCGTCAAGGGCAGTTCGTCCTTCGGCACATCTTTATACCGCGAATCAAAGGCTGGATTCCTTGGGTCGTTTTTCTCCAAAGCAGGAGGCGGCACGGCATAGGACCTGCGCCATATCTGCACCTGCTCCTTACCGTATTTTTCTGCCAACTCCTGCTTGTTTTGCCCTTGCAAAGCACCATAATGCCGCTCGTTAAGCCGCCAAGTTTTAATCACCGGCAACCACTCCAAATCCATCTCGGACAAAACAAAGTTAGCCGTATGAATTGCCCGCTTTAAAAAGGAAGTGTAGCAAACATCAAACTCAAAGCCTTTATCCTTTAAAATACGACCGGCTTTAACAGCTTCACCCTGCCCCTTTTCGGAAAGTTCGACATCTGTCCACCCCGTAAACAAGTTCTCTTTATTCCACACACTTTCGCCGTGACGAATTAAAACCAGCTTAAACATCGCGCCTCCGACCTTTTATGCTACGGAAGCGTCATATATTTCTTTAGCGGAATCATGCAAAGTTTTATTAAACTCGGCATCGCTTTGCCCCACAGACAGCCCTTCGGTAAAGGCCCGCGAGAAGCTGGCAATCATACCAGGATTACGAGCGAGTTTTTCGCAAGCTTCCTTGCGCGAAAAACCGCCGGAAAGAGCCACTACACGCACCACATGAGGATCCTTCTGAAGCTCACCGTAAAAACCGTTAACCGAGGGAATTGATACCTTAAACATCACCTTTAAATCAGGCTCAAGCACGGCAAGCTGCGCCATTATCTCACGCAGAAGTATTTCCTCGGACTTTGCCTTATCCTCACTGAAAATATCAACTTCCGGCTCAATAATAGGCACAAATCCCGCCTTTGCTATTTTGACCGCAATCTCAAATTGTTGAGCAACCACATCTTTAATTCCCTGCTCATTTGCGCGATTAATCACACTGCGCATTTTCGTGCCGAATATGTGCCTTTCCTTCGCACGGGCAAGCAAATCATCAAGCGCCGGCATAGGTTTCATAAGCTGCACGCCGTTTTGTTCCTCAACCAATCCTTTATCGACTTTAAGAATAGGCAAAATCCCCTTTTCTTCCCACAAATAATCCGCGGTAAACTTGCCCTCAATTTTCCTGTCCATCGTCATTTCAAATAAAATAGCCGCCAAAATATATTCGGAACTAAAGGCAGGACTGGTGATAATCCTTGTTCTCATTTGATGCACAAGGTCGAACATCTCTTCCTCATTATGATAGGCTTCTTCGCCGATACCATAAAGTTTAAGAGCTTTTGGAGTGCTTCCCCCGCTTTGATCCAAAGCGGCAATAAAACCTTTCCCGGTATGCATACGCTGTAACTGAATATCGTTCATCTTTTCCTCCTTTTCGCTAAAAGACAATTAAAGACAACAAAAAATAACTTTGGCTATACAATATAGGCATTTAAAGCACGGCGCAATTCAAACTTTTGCACTATTAAACCCTAGAACCAAAAAGATTCCTCTAAAACCTCGCTCTCGGGAACCACAGGCACAACTTCCGGCTCAAGTTCCTCGGCTGTTTCCTCTTGTATTGTAACTGTCGGCATAACATCTTTATCCTGATGCATTTCGGCATCTTCACCTTCTTTTTTATCCGATACGGCAAGCGCATCTCCGGTGCACTTTAAGACCCACACATCATAATTAGGACTTTCCAAAGCCGACAATGCGGGCGACGATGAGAACATCCAACCGCTAAAAATTTTTGTCGCTTTATGCGTTTTTCTGGGAACATTGACTATCTCTAAAAAGGCCGAGTTTTCGGGAGTTTCTTCCGGAGGATTTGTCTTGCACACATCTACCTTAATCAACAAAGTGCCAAACTCCGCAACTTCCCCCACTTTAACTTCGACAGTGCTCGTGCGACCCGTGACCTTATCCAAAGCCCGAAGCTGCGCCGTATCCATAGGAATACCTGCTCCGGCCATCTTAACCGTCACAGGCGAAAAGCAAAAAACTCCCGCGATAATCACAAGTAAAGCATAATTCTTAAGCATTTAGCCCTCTTCGGTTTTAATGGCATTAAAGCAAATAACTCTGTATTCAATTACTTTGCCATTGCCGTAATCTCTAAGTTTTCTGTTCAGGATATCTTCGACTTCATCAAAAAACTTTTCGCGCTCGTTTTCTTTAATGACCGAGGCGAAAGACTCGCCGACTCGCCCGCGTATCCACTCGGACAAAGGAACATCAAGCTCCTGATCAAGCACAACCTCCTCTATATTATCAACATAGAAACCGGCGTTCTCAAGCCTGCGATTATAGTCATTCACCGAGGGAAAATACCAAGGGATAAGATAAAATCCGTCGATTCCCCGCGCTTGCAAAACGGCCAAAAAAGCATCAATAACCTGAGATATATTGTTATAAGCCCCAAAAGCTCCGACATAGCGCCCATTGGGTTTAAGAGCATTCCACACACCCGCGACGACCTTATCGGGACGCCGCATCCAATGTAGCGCCGAATAAGAAATGACACCGTCGAACTCGCCTTTAAAAATAAGGTTCTCGCCATTCATCAATCGTGCGTCGATACCTTGCTTTCTGGCCATTTCAATCATTGCGACATTGTTATCGATTCCGACCACGGAACAGCCGCGATTTTTTATCATCCTTCCCATTCCCCCGTCTGCGCAACCGATAATCAATATCCTCTCTCCCAAAACAGGTTTAAGTTTAGCAAAGATATTTATTGCTTGATTTTCATCTTCCTCCGTCGCCCAATCACGAAAAGGAATTATTCTTGCTACAGCCGTTGAAAACTTTTTCATATTTCTTATTCCGCGTCTTTAGGACCTTTGGTAGCCAAAAAGATAATTTCGCTGACCGAATCTTCCAAAGATTTAAAATCTTTTACCCTGGTAATTTTACCACCGTCTTTAAGCATATTATGGCTCTTTCCGGGGATAAGATTAACCAGCTTACCCCCCATCAAACCATCGCCCATAACTACTGCCACCGTATCATCGGGAAGAGCAACATCTTCCTTAATAACCATACTTACTTTCGCATTAAAATCATCGTCCAGTTCGCGAGCCGTAACCGTCCCGACTTTAATACCGCTTATTTCAACATTAGAGCCGTTTTCAAGTCCCCCTGCCTGTTGGAATAAAGCATAAATATTATAACCTTCGACCGCCTTCAATTCAATTTTGGAATAAGCAAAAACAATAAAGCCCAAAGCGGCAAGAATAACAACGATACCCATCACAGTTTCAAGTGGTCTTTTCTTCATTTTTTCTCCTTTTTATCACAATAGCATTTTGAGGCTTCCTGACTCTGTTTGCTTTTAGCATACGAAATTACCATATCAATAAGCTCTTCAAGCACCATCGCGTCTTGGGTGTAGATAAGGCGCCCGTCATAAGGAATTGTCGTATCTTCCGCCCCTAAAGAAATGTCAATATACTTCCCCCCGAGCAGTGAGTCCGACTCTATAGAAGCGGAACTGTCTTCGGGAATTTTATAGTCTTTATCCAAAAGCAAAGTCAAATCGACATGATAATCATCCCTTAAATCCGCTCTGATAACCTTGCCGACATTGATTCCCGCAATACGCACATTATCACCCAAATGAAGCCCGTTAGTGCGACCGAAACTGGAATGAATAACAAAGCCGTTCTTGTCGGCATTAGACTCGACATCGTGCTGTTTATTTGCGACCCACACGAAAGCGAGCGCACCCAAAAGCAAAAGCCCGACGCCGTAAAAAAGCTCTTTTGTTTCGTCTTTCAATCTTATTTTTTTACCCATTTTGCCCCCTTAGGAACAGCAGTTTTTGCATTTTGTCACAAAGAGCTGCCCGCGTAAAGTCTTTGTTTCCCCTAAAACTCACAATTTAACATATTCTGGGCAACTGCTCGCCATAGAACCATTCAACCAGCCGCAACCCGCCGATTAAAGTTCTCATTTGCACCAAGTTATCACTGTCTTTTATGACTTCGCCGATAATACTTGCCCCTTTCCCGAAAGGATTACTGTGCATCGCATTTAAAACATCGCCGGCGACCTCTTTTTTAACAATGGCGACAAGCCGCCCTTCACAAGCTATATTCAAAGGATCAAATCCGAACATATCGCAAATGGCCACGACTTCTTTTTGCACGGGGATTTTACTTTCCTCTATCATCATTCCGACATTGGATTGCTTCGCTATTTCGTTAAGCACGGCAGCCACTCCGCCCCGCGTTGCATCACGCATACATTTTATACCTTTAGGCGAAGCGGCAAGCATACTTTGCACCAAGCCGTTTAAAGGCGCAGTATCCGAAACGATGCTTGTTTCAAACTCCATATTTTTGCGAGCCGACATAATCGCCACACCGTGCTCGGCAATACTTCCGGACAAGATTATCACATCGCCGGCCTCGGCTTTATTTCCCGAAAGAGCCACCCCTTCGGGAACAAATCCCACACCGGCAGTATTGATAAAAAGCCCGCTTGCTGCGCCTTTTTCCACCACTTTAGTATCACCCGTAACGACTTTAACTCCGGCCTTTTTCGCCGCCTCGCCCATACTGGCCACAATTTTTTTCATCTTTTGGATAGGAAAGCCTTCCTCAATTATAAAGCCTGCCGAGATATACAAAGGCACCGCCCCGCCGACCGCCAAATCATTAACCGTGCCGTTAATTGCCAAATCCCCGATATTCCCTCCGGCAAAGAACAAGGGCGTCACCACATAACTGTCCGTAGTAAAGGCTATTTTCCCTTTTTCATCAAGGCAAGGCAGTATTGCCTGATCATTCCCCTCATTCAAAAAATCATTAGTAAAAGCGGGCTTAAAAACCAAGGAGATAAGCTCCTCCATAGCCCTTCCGCCGGCGCCGTATTCCATCGTAATTTTGCCGTTTTCCAAATCAATCATAGCTTCCCCCTGTTATATTTGTAATAAGCTCCGCAAGTTCCTTCCGAAGATACCATGCAAGCGCCGACCGGATTTTCCGGCACGCAGGCTCTAGCAAACAAAGGACAATCCGTCGGCTCTTTTTCGCCTTTTATCACCAAAGGACAAATGCAACCTTTAGGCTCCGCACCTTCTTTTTCACACAAAGAAAAAACCTTTTTGGCATCAAAATCTTCATACTCTTCGGCAAAGGAAAACGCGCTGTCGGGAATAGTCCCGAGTCCTCGCCAATTAAAATCCTTTCGCGCGGAAAACACCTTATTCAAAAGAGCCATAGCCACGGGATTCCCTTCGGGTTTAAGCACACGCTTATACTCGTTTTCAAGTCTGTAAGAGCCGCCGTTTACTTGTCGCACCAGCATTAAAATCGCAACCAATAAATCCATAGGCTCAAAACCCGTAACCACCATCGGCATTTTAAAATCCGCCGCGACTTTCTCCAAAAAAGCAAAACCCGTAATCGCCGCGACATGCCCGGGAGCTATCACCCCGCAAAGCTCGGATTCCGCCAATACTGCTCGCATTGCCTTCTCCGTCACGATATGATTGTTAAGCACAAAAAAGTTTTTTATCTTTTGCCTTTTTGCCTCCATAACAACTGCCGCCGTTAAAGGCGCCGTAGTTTCAAAACCGACTGCAAAAAACACCACCTTTTTATCCTGATTTTCCTTGGCTATTTTAAGCGCATCCAAAGGCGAATAGACAGTCCTGACATATGCCCCTTCAGCTTTCATTTTTGCAAAAGAGCCGCCCTTACCATCAGGCACTCTCATCACATCACCATAAGCGCAAAGAATTACATCTTTATGCTGCAAAACCTGCATACCCAAAGCCACCTTAGCCGTCGGCAAAACACACACCGGACACCCCGGACCATGCACCATTTTTATGTTGTCGGGCAGCACGCTTGCCATTCCGCTTTTTGCCAAAGCATAAGTATGCCCGCCGCAAAACTCCATAAAGCGAAAATCGCGCCCCGAGGCTTCCGAAAAAATAGCATCTAAAACTTTTTTAAAAGCGTCTGTCAAAGCCCGATTTCCTTTAGTAAAGCAAGCTCTGCTTCGGCGTCTTTCTTATCCATTTTAGAGATTGCAAAACCTGCGTGCACCAAAACAAAGTCACCCACTTTAGCACCCTCCAGCATAAGCAAAGACACTTCCTTTTTTGCGCCCGCCATATCCACAACAGCGCCGCCGTCTTTTGTTTTTTCCAAGATTTTAGCAGGCACGGCAAGACACATGCTCATACTTCTCCATCACCCAATCTTTAAACTCTTTAAGCCCTTCACCCGTCTTGACCGACACTTCAAAAATCTGCGTATAAGGGTTAGCTTGCTTTGCATATTTTTTCGCCTTTGCCATATCAAAATCGACATAGGGGAGAAGATCAATTTTGCTGATAATCACCGCATCTGCTCTGGCAAAAATAAAAGGATATTTAAGCGGCTTTTCATCGCCTTCCGTAACCGACAAAAACACGACTTTCAAGTTTTCGCCCAAATCAAAATCCGCCGGACAAACGAGATTCCCGACATTCTCAATAAACAAAACAGACTCGTCGTAAAGCTCCAATTCTCGCGCCTTATGCCCCACAATATGAGCATCAAGATGACAAGCTTTTCCGGTATTCACCTGCACCGTTTTTGCGCCGGTCTTTTTGATTTTTACCGCGTCTAAATCCGTTTCCTGATCTCCTTCAATCACCGCAACGGGGCACCTCTTTTTCAACTCTTTTATTATCTTGATTAAAAATGAAGTTTTTCCCGACCCCGGGCTTGATAACAGATTAAAAGCAATAATCTTTTTATCCCGAAAAAACTGGCGGTTTTCTTCGGCAAATCTGTCATTATAAGCCATCAGGCTCTCGCCCATTTTTATATGGTCGTGATGATGAGAATCATGTTCCCCGCAACCGCAACTTTCGCACATTTACTCCACCTCCATTTTATCAATAAAAACACTGCTGCCGCTTATTATTTTAAGCCCGTAAGACTTGCATTCCGGACAAGGCTCGCCATACCTTAGAATGCTCACTTCTTTATTACACTTTTTGCAAAAAGCAACACCGGCTTCGGGAATAAGTTCCAACTTGGCACCTTCCAAAATCGTGCCCGCGGACAAAGCATCAAAGCAAAAAGAAAGTGCCTCGGGCTCCACCGCCGCCAAGCTTCCGGCCTTAAGCCACACAGCTTTAACTTTCTTAAAGCCTTTCTTTTTCGCTTCCTTTTCCACCATATCCAAAAGCGACGATATCAAGCTCATCTCGTGCATTTTCTTGCCTTTCCCATAACCCGATTTATAATATACTGGAATCCATTAGGAAATAAAGCGAAAATGTTACTAAAAGTCCCTCAAGCTAACCTTAAAATCCTCGCTTTGTCGGGCCATGACAAGGCAGGTTTTTGCTTTATAGAAAAAGATAGCGCTTTTATCCCCACCACCCCTTTTAACCTAAACACAAAAGAGGGCATTCTGGCCTTTAAAACCGCCATCGCCGAACTACCCGTTCCAGACATCATTGCCTCGGATTTGCACCCCGATTTAGCTTCAAGTAAAATCGCTCACGACATGGCAAAAGCGCTGGGGATAAAGCATATCGGCATTCGTCACCACCACGCTCATATTGCCGCCGTTATGGCAGAACACGCCACCTCTGCACCTGTTTTAGGCTTTGCGCTTGACGGGTTAGGTCTTGGCGAAAACAACGAGCTTTGGGGAGGAGAACTGTTAAAAGTAGAAAAAGAAACATATAAAAGGCTGGGCAGATTAAAGCCCGTCCGCCTGCCCGGCAGCGACAAAGGAACCAAGGAAATCTGGCGCATTGCCGCCGCCTTCCTTTATGACAAATTAGGAAAGAAAGAAGGCCTGCCGCCGCTTTTTGAAACTGCGCTTAAAAAGCATATCAACACCCCTTTGACATCAAGCTGCGGACGCCTTTTTGACCTTGCCTTGGCTTTATCAGGCACGCCTAATTTACATGCTTTTGAAAGCCAAGCAACCAATCTCAAGCCTTTGAAAAACGGCTTCATTATCAACGAAAATGGCGGCTTGATTGAGGCGGATTTGACCCCCACACTTCTTCACATTTATAACGATAAAACCAACGCCGCGGGTTATTTCCACGGCACCCTTGCCGCCGCTCTTTTCTCCATGGCAGCGAAGGCAAGAGAAGCAACCGACATTACCACCATAGCCTTAAGCGGCGGCTGTTTCTTAAACAAAGTCCTAAAAACCGAATTAAGTGCCCTTTTAACTGCGGCAAGCTTCACCGTTCTTACGCCTTCACGCCTACCACCAAGCGACGAAGCCGTGCCCTTCGGTATGGCGGACATAGTGCGCCGGCAAAACTCTTGATAAACAAGAGTGTCTTGCTAAAAAATCAGCTAAAGAACTCCTTAACATAGTCGGGCAGATCAATCAGATTTACTCGGTGTTGCCGCATAGTATCCCTGTCGCGAATGGTAACGCTTGCCGGCTCAGCCTCAATGGTTTCAAAGTCAACCGTCACGCAAATCGGCGTTCCCACTTCGTCGTGACGGCGATACGCTTTGCCGATGTTTCCGCTGTCTTCCAGCGATACGCGCCCGATACCCAGCTTCAACAAATCCTTTTTAATTTTGTGCGCAATCGCCATAATCTGCTCGTTATTGCGCTTTAAGGGGATAACCGCAACCTTAATCGGCGCAAGGTGTTTTTTAAGCTTAAGCACAATGCGCTCATTGCCGTTTTCCAATTTTTCCTCGGTATAAGCCTCGGTAAGAACCGCCAACACTCCGCGCTCCACACCGGCAGAAGGCTCAATCACAAAGGGAATGAACCACTCTTTTTTCTCCTCGTCATAAAGCGCGAGTTTAGAATTGCTATCAACATTTTTATCATGAACATGAGCAGATATTTTGAACTCGCTCTGATTTTTGGAATGGTTGGCCAAGTCATAATCCGTCCTGTCGGCAATACCTTCCAATTCCTCCAACCCGTGCGGGAACTTGTAATAAATATCATAAGTTGCCTTGGAATAATGCGCCAAATCCTCTTTAGGAATCGCTACGGGCTTAATATTTTCCATAGAAAGCCCCTGCTCTTGCCACCATTTAAGCCGCGCTTCTTTCCACTTTTCATGCCACTCCAAATCGGTCCCCGGCTCAACAAAGAACTCCAGCTCCATTTGCTCAAACTCACGCACGCGAAAAATGAAGTTTCTTGGGGTTATTTCGTTTCTGAAAGACTTGCCCATCTGCGCAATTCCGAAAGGCACTTTGCGCGAAGTGGAATCAACCACATTTTTAAAGTTCACAAAAATGGCCTGCGCCGTTTCGGGACGAAGATAGCCAAAGGACTCCCCATCATCAATCGGCCCGACATTGGTTTTGAACATTAAATTAAATTGGCGTATTTCGGTAAGGTTCGTTGACCCGCATTCCGAGCACTTTCCATCCTTCAAAGTATCGGCACGCATGCGGCATTTGCAATCTTTACAATCGACCATAGGATCGGAAAAAGTATCCTCATGCCCGCTGTAATGCAGCACTTTGCGATGCGTAAGAATCGCGCAATCCACGCCTTCAACATCATCGCGCTCATAAACCATCGCGCGCCACCATGCCGCTTTCAAATTGTTTTTAAGCTCCACCCCCAAAGGCCCAAAGTCATAAAGCCCTTGAAAACCGCCGTATATATCGGCATTTTGAAAAATAAACCCTCTGCGCTTGCACAGTGATACAAGCTGTTCCATAGATGTTGCGGGCATAAAAAATCTCCTAAAAAATAAAATATAAAATAAAGTTTATTGCGGCATTCTAGCCAAATATAAAAGATTGGCAAGGAATGTTTTTATAAAGAATTACAAAGTTATTTCCTTCCTGAAGTCGTCCCCGATAAGCGGCAAAGAATCATCATCTTCCATAATTTCCAAAGCCGTAACCTGTGCGGCTTCGGGACCGATGCGGCACCAATCCAAAAACTCATTAAGAGTCTTATCATCACCGGTAGCCAGTATTTCCACACTGCCGTCACGCCTGTTTCTGACCCAACCGCGAAGGCCAAGCCGCCCGGCAACATCAATCGCCGATTGGCGATAATAAACACCCTGCACCCGCCCCTCGACTTTAAAATGTATCTTACGCATCGATAAGCCTCATAGCGTTTTTCACCTCATCTAAAGCAAGCTTTCGCGAATTAAGTGCCTCTTCGTCCTCTCCCCACATTTCATTTTGAAACAGCTCGTCAAGCCTTGATAAAGCGAAAGCATCATCGACCGAAATGTGCTTTTTCATCACCGCCAAAGCAAGGATTAAAGAAGTAAAGCCACCTGCTGTTTTAGAAAAGGCGATAAGCTCGCGCCCGCTCATTTTTCGCACTTCATCACCGATTACTTTTGCCAATCTTTTATCTTGTTTAGGCGGAGTTATCTGTGAAGTTATTTTAGGCTCAACACCATACTCTTTTCTAAACCACTCAAGCACGGGATTCCATTTTTCGTTTTGCTTTTTAATAAGATTATCCGGGTATTCTGCTCTGAAAAACAACACATCAGTGTCCACAAAAGAAAGAATATCCGCAATAATTTTCTCGCGCATTTCTTGCGCCAAATTATCAGCGTATTGAAGCTCCTGCTCAAGCGTTACTTTAGCTTTTTCAATCACTTTTTATCACCTTTTTTTAAATCATTCAGCAAAGATTTCCCCGATTTTTTACTGCTTGTTTTTTCAGATACGGGAACCTGCTTTGCTTTTGTTTTTTTAGTCTCCTCCTTATAAAAACTTGAAGACTTTACCGGCCGCCCGAGCGCTTCGGCGCAAGGAGAAGATGCCGCCGTCACACCTCCCAATAGCTTCTGCCCTAAATAGGAAAGACCTCCGGTAACAACTGCAGCACCGACAGTAGCCGCCGTGCCGATTACCCCTTCGGCATTAACCGAGACCGTGGGCTCCATAAAGGTTCCTTTCACCTTCACCATGCTTGAAATCATATCGGAAATACCGGTAGAAACACCCTTGCCCGAAGAAACCGCAAAAGACAAATCCATCTTTTCCGCACCGATATCCAGATCGCCGCTCGTCGTAATAAAGGCCTTTTTGGACTCAAGCGCGATTTTCTTGTTAAAAGACGACTTACCGTTCACAAAATCAAGGTTCGCCGCAATACATTGCAAATCAACATTGCGATCACGCTTTCCGCCCTTGTTTATTACGCCTGTAAACACATTGATAAGGTTGTCCAGAAAATTGCCGTCAATGACTTTTTTAAGCCCTTCGCCCGCTTTCATATTCTCCACCAAAATCGTCACATTACCGGTAAAATGAGTCATCAATATGTGCAAACTATCACCGTAACTGTTTGCTTTTAAAGACATATTAAGAACACCGCCTTTTACTTCATCGCCAAAGAACCTATGCGCCCAATCGCTTAAAATGATATTCTCGCCGACTGCGTTTATATTGATTTTTGCCGAAGTTTTTTCCTTTGCATCAACACGCAAATCCAGCGCAATTTTACTATCCTTTCCCGATGCCATTTTTGCCGAAGCATCAAGCGCGGCCTCTTTAAGTTTAGCATTAAAATTAAGCTTCGCCGCTTCCTCGCCATAGATGACTATATTCGCAAAATCGGCTTTGACATCGGCATTGAAATCAGACAACTTTGTGAAAGGAATCGGCTCGTCCGAGAACACAAAAATCCCCTCTGCACCATCATCTTTTTGAGCCTTTTTATCTCCGCCAAAAAACGATTTTTGCTCGCTTTGGCCGAACACATCTTCGCTGGCATAATACGAAGATTTGAGGTTAGCACTGATATAAGGAACCTTACCCGAAGCATTAATTCCGATATCACCGTTTATATTGGTTTTCCCCGCTCTGAAATCAATTTTTCCGGA
>CACZRW010000042.1 GCA_902783675.1 uncultured Pseudomonadota bacterium
CGTAGGGAAGAAGGTAGACGGCAAGCCGTTTAAGCGCATAACTTTCAAGGATTCCATGTTAAAATACGGCACGGATAAGCCGGATTTGCGTAATCCGTTGCTTATATCCGATGTCACAGAAGCATTTAAAGGCTCATCGTTCGGAGTTTTTGCAAACGCTATTGAAAAAGGTGCCGTTGTGCGAGCCGTACCTGCGCCAAAAGCCGCGGATAAGCCCAGGTCTTGGTTCGACAAGCTTAACGACTGGGCGAGGGCAAACGGGCAAGGCGGGCTTGGCTACATCGTCTTTGGTGCAGACGGTGAGACAAAGGGTCCTATTGCCAAGAATCTTGATGCCGAGCGAATTGCCGCTATCAAAAAGACTTGCGAGCTTGAAAACGGCGATGCGGTGTTCTTTGTGTGCGGGCAGGAAAATACTGCGGCAAAGTTCGCGGGCTTGGTTAGAACAAATCTCGGTGAGCAGCTTGGCTTGATTGATGAGAATGCCTTTAAGTTCTGCTTCATTGTGGATTTCCCCATGTATGAAAGGAATGAAGAGACCGGACTTATAGAGTTCTCTCACAATCCGTTCTCTATGCCGCAAGGCGGACTTAAAGCTTTAGAAGAGCAAAATCCTTTAGACATTATCGCCTATCAATATGATGTGGTGTGTAACGGAATTGAGCTGTCTTCGGGAGCAATTCGTAACCACGATCCCGAAATTATGTATAAGGCCTTTGCAATTGCCGGATATGATAAGGAATTCGTCGAGTCGAAGTTCGGCGGTATGCTTACGGCGTTTAAGTTCGGTGCTCCTCCTCATGGCGGAGCAGCGCCCGGTGTTGACCGTATGGTTATGCTCCTTTGTGATGAGCCGAATATTCGTGAAGTCATATTGTTCCCGCTCAATCAGCAGGCGCAGGATTTGCTTATGCAAGCCCCCGCACCGGTTACGCTCAAGCAACTTCGCGAACTTCATATTGAGGTGAAACTCCCCCCTGATTTAAAGAAAAAGCAGGAAGAGGAAGCAAAAGCTAAAAGTCAAGAGCAAGCCTAGAACAGCCTGTTAAGCTAGGAAACGGTCTTTAGGATTTCGCGCAAAAGCGGAATAGTGATGGCCTTGTGCTTGGCAAGAGAAAGCTTGTCTGCTGCGGCAACCAAGTCGCCCGCACCCTTAAATGATCTTTCCATATTTTTTATGGCGTAGTCGATAGCTTCCTCGCCGATTGACAATTGGCGGTCGGTGAAAAGTTTTACCAGCAGCGCTTTTATAAATGCATCGTCGGGATTGCCTATCTTTATCGCAGGAATTGCTAAAAGGCGCGAGCTTAAATCCGGTAATGTTATGGCTAAATCAGACGGGGCTACTGCACTGGTCATAAGCAAATGCGCTCCGATTTCCTTTGCATAATTATAAAGGTGCAGGAGAGCTTCTTCATCTTTTAAGGTTTCTATATCCTCAACGACCAAACTTCCTGACTTTGTCAAAAGATCGGGAACTTGTTCGACTGTAAGAGAGGTGGCAGATATGAGCGGAGTCTTGCCTCCGGTTTTCTTTACAAAAACATGAGCCAGGTGGGTCTTGCCGCAGCCGTTGGCGCCGTAAATTATTATAGCGTGGGAAGGCCATAAAGGGTAACTGTCCAGCATTTTTACCGCTTCAACATTACCGGAAGTGACAAGAAAATCTTCTCTGTCTAATGCCGGGCGGTGATTGAAGTTAAGAGGCAGTTGTTCCATTGTTTACTTCTTCGCCTTTACTTTCATCTTTGCCGGAGTCGGCTTGGCCGAAAAACCGATGTAAAAAGCGCTTTGGTGATACTGCCGCAAGGAAAAGCGCACCAAAACGCCGATAACGGCAGCGACCGGCACGGCCACCAATACTCCGAGGAAGCCGAAAAGATATCCACCTGCAAGCAAGGCAAAAATTATCCAAACGGGGTGAAGACGCGTTTTATTTCCCACGAGATTAGGAGTCAGAATATAGCCTTCTACAACTTGACCTATGGCAAAAACCGCTACAATCCACAACAGGTGAGTAGGATCGGAAAATTGCGCTGCTCCCAGCAAAATACTGACGATGAACCCTGACCACACTCCAACATAAGGAATGAATGATAAGGTGCCGGTAATTATACCTATGACTACACCGGTATCCAAACCCGCCAGTGTAAGCCCTATGCTGTAAAATATGGCAAGGCAGAAGCAAACCGTCGCTTGCCCGCGGATAAAACCGGAAAGAATCGTATTTATCTCGCCTACTTGCTCATCAACGCTTTTCTTGAAGTAAGCGGGAACTATGCTTTCAAAAAAGGCTTTTATTCCCTTCCAATCCCTTAAAATGTAGAAGCTGACAACAGGGGTAATAACGACAAGTGCCACAATGTTAAAGAAAACCACTCCGCCGCTTAAAATCGTTTTGAATACGGTGATAATAAGGCCAGCAGCATCACCTATGTAAGAAAGAACAGATGATTTGATGCTAGTAACCTGCTCCGGCGATATCATCGCATTCAGTTTGTTAAAGTGAGGCTCTGCCCATGCCAAAAGGTTGGCGGTGTAGATGGGAAGCTTTTCGGCAAAAACGACAATTTGATGTTGGATTATAGGGGTAAGGACGGCCAGACCTATAATTGCTACCACTAAAAATCCTGTGAGCAGTAAAAGCGTGGCGATAGTGCGGGAAAGGCCTTTGGCTTCCAATTTTTCCACAACGGGATCAAAAAAGTAAGCTAGGACTAACCCTGCCACAAAAGGAAGAAGAATACCGCTTAAAAGCACAAACAAACTTAGGACAACGCCGATTGAGATAAGCCAAAACAAGACCTTTTTCTTGGTGCTTATTGATTTTATCATCTTCATTCTCCTTTGCTTTAAAAGCAGATTGCTAGATGTTGTCAAGATTGTAAACGGAAACTTCCGGTGTAGGTTTGTCCGAGGCGTCCGAAAGTATCTTTTTATTACCCTTTTCGTAAAGAACCCAAATGCCGTCGGCCCCTTCTTCCAGTATCAATTTTGCCGCCGCCATTTCTGATATAAGGCGATTTATGCCGCGACCGAAGTAAATGATAATTTGCACTTTATCGCTACGCATGGCTTGCAGTTCATAGCGATCAATAATGGCAATGCCGGAAAGCTTCTTTTGCACCTTTAGCCAGTCGGCAATGCTGTCAATCGGAACAACGGCCGTGAGAGACGATGCCGAAGAAAACTCGACCACATTACCTTGCTTAAAATCCTTTTCAAGTTTTAAGATGATGGTATCAACCGCGGCCTTATATGCCTTTGCCTTGCCGGCATCAGTGGAAACAGTAAACTTGAAGGGTTGAACGACTTCGTCGCCCTCCTCACTCAAATAAAAAGTCATATTGCCGGCAGAAGCGTTTTCGCTAACCCCTGCGATATAAACTTTTTCCACACCGTAGGCATCTTTAAGAGCGGATAATGTTGCTTGTCCTTTAAGAAAGCTCGTAACCAAGTCCTTTAAATCTCCTTCGCTTTCGGGCAGGACTATGGGGACAATCAAGGAATCATCTTTGTGACTGCGCCACATGACAAAAGAGGCATGGTCAGAATCAAAGGAGCTTATGGAATTATTGTTTATGGTTGGAATTATAAGAACCGGAGTAGAAATTGCATTGATATAAGGAACGCCGTCTGCTTCTAAAAAGCGCTTTACCGCTTTTGGCTTGAAGCTGACGGTCAATGTGCCGATATAACGAACAGACGAAGTTTTTTCTCCGCTTATACTAATGCCGTCCACCATATTGGCAAGCTCGTCAATCGTCGGAGCGTTTAAGCCTTCGGAGTCGGAGGGCAAGCTTATGCGGTTAAGAACAATGCCGTAAGCTTTTTGCTGGGCATCCAGCATGGCGCGCTCTCTGGCAACTGCTGCCGAAGAAGCCGTTTTATCCACCTTGATACCGGATACGGTATAAAGGGGTTCGTCCGATCCCGCCTCAAGGGCTAAAGAATGTCCGAGCGGAAAGGCTATAAAAGCCATCATAGCCAGGGATATCTTTAACAAAAGGCGGGGAAGGGACATAATTTCACCTTTTATAATTGCTTATAGTTACCCGACGATTTCGGTTTGGCTGAAGAAAAAGGCAATCTCAACCGCAGCATTTTCAAGCGAGTCTGAACCGTGGACGGAATTTGCTTCTATGCTTTCGGCGAACTCGGCTCTGATAGTGCCGGCATCAGCAGCTGCAGGGTTTGTTGCGCCCATAATTCTGCGATTTAAGGCAACGGCATCCTGGCCTTCCAATACTTGAACAACAACGGGCCCCGAAGTCATGGATTCTACTAAGCTGGCATAAAACGGGCGTTCTTTGTGAACGGCGTAAAAAGCCTCGGCTTGCGCCTTTGTCATGCGAATGCGCTTGGAAGCAACAATGCGAAGACCGTTTTCTTCAAACTTTGATATGATTTTGCCGGTGATGTTTCTTCTGGTTGCATCGGGTTTTAAAATAGAAAGTGTTCTTTCAATAGACATTTTTTCCTCTTTGATATTTGTTGTATTTATTAATAAAAGCTGATGTTTTTCAATCAAGCGCCTTTATATAGCCTTTTATAAAAATTAGCAATTAGAAATTGTGCCGGAATCGGATATTCGCCGGAGTTAATGCTTTGATTCAAGATTGCCGATGGGCAGAACTACACGCGGCCTTTATCGTGCATTTTTATATAAACAAGCTCATTAGCAGACGGAACGGCAAAGGAAGAAGCCGCACAGGGATTTAATTCTTTGGAGACTTTTTTGTGTGCGGCGGTTGTATTTGCTACAGATTCCGCGACTAAAGTGGCGGCATGCCTATCAATCACAAACGACACTACCATTAATTTATCATCAATAACCCTTAAAATTGACGGCGTTATAACGCCGTCAGAACAGACCTTATGGTCTATCAAAGAGGTTAGCAATGTGTTGTATATTTGGGATTGTTCTTGAGCGAAAGGAAAGGCTTTATTTTCGTAATCTATAGGAGGCTCTTCGGGGTGTTCCTGTTGATGAAGATAAATTGAGTTGTGCATCATATCGTATATTAACTCGCTTATCCGCTCGCGCCACACGCTTTCGTTGTGATCCATTCGCTTGCGCCATAGGTCTTCGTTGTGGGTATTACATCCACGACTACGCTTTGATATGAGTTCCAATGAAAGATGTTTGATAACGGACTTTTCCAGCTCTATCGAAGCCAGAACGCGCTCTCTGCGAGCGGCATTTTCATCACTGATAGCAGTAGACATTTACACTCCCCCTAAATGTGTTTGTCTTTAAGTGATTCAACTTCTACCATTGTCTAGTTTGTATAGTCAATAGTTAAAGCGCTGTGAGTTATAATTTTTTCGCAAAGGGCCAAAAAAGCCGAAATAAGGGCAAAAAACCGTTGCTTTTATTCCCCGTCTGCTTGAGAAGAGAACATGCTGTCTATGCTTTTATTATCAACCTCTACCTCATAGCGAGAGGTGAAGTCGTTAAGCAAGGCGTTCGCCATACGGGTAGCTAATTCGGTTTGCTCGCTTGCCTTTACGGTAGCAAGCCCGGAGGGATTCTTTGATGCATCCGCAGGAATGATTTTCGTAACTTTCACAACGGCAAGGCCTTCGGGAGATGACACTTTTGTCTTTTCGCCAACGCCTAAGGAAAAGGCCTCCGACAGCACTTCAATGGAAAGGTTTTTGCTGTCCCTTCCTTGGGCTTTAAATGACTTCAACGGAAAGCCGGATACAGCTTTACCTGCGACTATGCTGTCGGCGATATCATTGGCTTTTGCGGACTTTTTGTCAGCGAGCCAGAGTTCAACAACTTTATCTTTTACCTCGTTAAACGGCTTGGACTCGGGCGGAGTGATATCATCAACTCTTACCACGAAGAAGCCCGAGTCGAGCTCGGTGACAGGACTTTCAAGCCCTTTGGAAAGTCCAAAAGCTACAGAGATAAAATCAGGAGATGAGAGCAAATCGGAAACGGGCTTACCTTTACGGTCCTTGCCGGTAATATCTACGGCTGGAACGGTCTGTATTTTTAAGCCGAACTTATCTGCCGCCTCTTCCAGAGTTTTGCCCGAACCAAGGAAGTCGTCTATCTTATAGGACTCTTCGTAAACCAGATCGGCGCCCTTTTCCCTTTGCAAAGCGGTTTTAATCTCGCCTTTTACCTTTTTAAGGGGAGTGCGGACTTCGGGAGTGATGGTCAAGACTTTAAAAATATGCCAACCCATTTCCGATTGAATAGGCCCTACAACAGCGCCTTTTTTGGCGGCGAAAAGATCGTCGGCTACTTCGGCAAGAACGCCGGACTTTTCAACTTCGCCAAGATGAGTATCCTCGGCAGTTTGTCCCGCAATATCCTTGGCTACAGAGCGGAAAGGCTTACCGGCGTTTAATTCTTTAATGGCTTTGTTCGCAGTGGCTTCGTCCGCAAAATTCATTTGATCAACATCGCGGACTTCGGGTTTTACATACCGGCTTTGGTTTTCGTTATAGCGAGCAAGGATTTCTTCGTCCGAAACATCTATGGCGTCAAATATCTTGCTAAAAGGCAAAACCATGACACTCAGCGAGCGGTATTCGGGGTTCATAAAAGATGTGTCCTTTTCGCTGTCATAGTAAGCTTGAAGTTCGTCTTTTGTCGGCTTCGCGGTAATGTCAACTTTCGCAAAGGGAATGACGGCGACTTGCAGATCGCGCTTTTCAAATTGCTTCTTGTAAGCAGCTTCTGCCATAACCTTGGGGACATATGCTAAAGCATAAGTCGGAGAAAACAGCTGGTTCTCAATCATTTCAGCTTTAAGCGATTGCAAAAACTCGGCCTCAGTTATACGGTTCATGGAGAGGAAATACTCAAAAGCCCTACGATTAAAGCTACCGTCAACATTTTGAAACTCGGGCATATTGAGCACTTTTATCTTTGCCAAGTCGTTGGGGATAGAAAGGTTCAAATCTTGCGCGACTTGAGCCACAGTAGCTTCGGCGACTTTGGTTTTAATCAATGTGGGCACAAGTCCGATTTTTATGGCTTCCTTTTCCGTAAAGCCTACGCCGAAGACCTTTTTCAATCTTTCAACCTCGCGCGAGAAGGAAACGGCAAAATCTCCGGCAGATATTTTAATATCGCCAACCGATATGACCGCGTCGTGGCGTTTTCTTATCTCGTCA
Organism: uncultured Pseudomonadota bacterium; assembly: GCA_902783675.1. Classification (GTDB taxonomy): domain Bacteria; phylum Pseudomonadota; class Alphaproteobacteria; order CACZRW01; family CACZRW01; genus CACZRW01. The sequence goes on from CACZRW010000042.1 coordinate 7,141, forward strand.
AGCCCGCCAACGCCGAAAAACGACACAAAGCTCAGGGCCGTAATTATCATCACACCTTTAAAAAACCAAGTCTCACTTAGTCTGTGAATCGTTGTAAGCATTTATTTTTCCCCAGTTATAAAATCATATTTTCGGGGATAATATAGAGAAAAGCCTTTTTGAGCAAGGGCTTTATTTTGTCTTTGGCAAAAGGGTTTTGATGTGCTAAAAAAGCTTGTCTGTTTATTTGTGGGGAGAAGAATATGACCAGAACACCTTTGATTGCGGGTAATTGGAAAATGAACGGCACTCCCATGCTTGTGAAAGACATGATTTTGGGATTGGCGCAGAAGTATGACGCTCTGCCCGAGAAGCCTTTTGAGATGCTAATTTGCCCTCCTTTTACCCTTATCGGGCTGGCGAGTGAATTTGCCAAGAATACAGGTATTGTGATTGGCGGACAGAATTGTTCGGCTCTTTCAAACGGAGCGCACACGGGCGATATTAGCGCGCTTATGCTGAAAGAAGCGCGGGCAAAGTATGTTATCCTCGGGCATTCCGAGCGTAGAACCGACCATGGCGAAACTAACGCGCTTATCAAAGCAAAGGCGGAACAAGCCTTAAAGGACGGTTTAAAGGTTATCATCTGCGTCGGGGAAACCGAAGTTCAAAAAGATGCCGGAGAAACTTTGAAAGTGGTGAGCAAGCAGGTAAGTGAATCGCTTCCTTCCGATACAAAAGCCGACGATGTTGTGATTGCTTATGAGCCGGTGTGGGCAATCGGAACGGGGCGCACCCCTACCGGTGCCGAGGTTGAAGAGGTGCACGCCTTTATCCGCAAGCAATTGGCAGAGATGATAGGTCTTGACGAAGCCGGCGGTTTGCGGATACTTTACGGCGGTTCGGTCAAGCCTTCCAATGCAAAGGAGCTTCTGCACATTCCTAATGTGGACGGGGCTTTGGTCGGCGGAGCAAGCTTGAAATTAGATGATTTTTGGGGCATTGCCCAAGCGTATTTATAGTTTAGTAAATAAAAAGGACAGTAATTTAAGGATTAAAAGATGGGAACAATAGTTTTAGTAATTGATGTGATTTTAGCGATAGTGTTAGTGTGTTTGGTGCTGGTGCAGCGTTCGGACGGGGCTCTTGGCAGCATTGGTGGCGGAGCGTCTTCGATGATGAGCACCAGAGCCAGAGGAAACTTTTTAACCAAAGCTACTGCCGTTGTGGCGACCTTGTTTATGATTTGCTCTGTCGCTCTTGCAATTATGAGCAAGCCGAATACCGACACAAAGACGGTTATACTTGAGGACGGAGCTATCGGGCAGTTACCCGCATCGCAACCTTTGGGGACGGAAGCTATTCCCGCACCTCTTGTGCCGCAACCGACATCTGCGCCTATTTCCGCCGAGTAGCTAAAGGAGTAGCGCAATGGCAAGGTTTATATTTGTTACGGGTGGTGTTGCATCTTCGCTTGGTAAAGGAATGGCAGCTTCGTGCCTTGGAGCACTGTTGCAAGCACAAGGATATAAGGTAAGGAATCGTAAGCTCGATCCTTACCTTAATGTTGATCCGGGAATTATCAGCCCCTATCAACATGGTGAAGTCTATGTTACCGATGATGGGGCGGAGACTGATTTGGATCTGGGACATTACGAGCGTTTTACAGGTGTTTCTTTACAAAAAACCGATACCACTACTTCGGGCAAAATATATGCCGATGTCATTGCAAAAGAAAAAAGAGGCTTTTACAAGGGCGGCACTATTCAGATTATTCCCAACATCACCGATGCCACAAAGGAATTCATGACTTCCAACATCACGGATGAGGACTTTGTCATTTGTGAAATAGGCGGAACGGTCGGCGATATTGAAAGTCAGTCTTTCATTGAAGCGGCGCGTCAGCTTGAGAACGAGCTTGAAATTAAGCCGATGTTCATTCATCTTACCTTGATTCCTTTTATAGCTTCGGCAAGCGAGCTTAAAACCAAGCCCACTCAGCACTCGGTCAGGGATTTGCTTTCCATGGGGATTCAAGCGGATATTTTGCTTTGCCGTTCGGAAAAGGTCATATCCGAAGATGAAAAGAAGAAAATCGCCCTCTTTTGCAATGTAAAAGAGGAAAATGTTATTCAAAACCTTGATACCTCTTTTATATATGAGCTTCCTTTGCAATTGCATAAGGCGGGACTTGATATCCAAGTCTTGAAGTTCTTCGGACTTAAATATAAAGAAAATCCCGATCTTTCCAAGTGGGAGCGGGCGTCCGAGCGGTTCTATAATCCCAAGCATGAAATTAATTTAGCGGTAGTCGGCAAGTATGTATCTATGCTGGAGACCTATAAATCGCTTTCGGAAGCTATTATGCACGCCGCTCTTGCCAATGAGGCAAAGGTTCATATCAAGTGGGTAGATTCCGAAAAAATCAGCAAAGAAGGCGCAGAGAAATACCTTGGCGATGTTGATGCGGTTATTGTCCCCAGCGGCTTCGGTAAGCGCGGGACCGAAGGTAAGCGCGAGGCAATTACTTATGCCCGCGAGCATAAGCTTCCCGTGCTCGCCATAGGGCTTGGTATGCAAATGGCTTTGGTGGATATAGCAAAGAATGTTCTTGGCATTGCCGATGCGGACTCGACCGAAGTTAATTCGGTTACACCTAACCCCATTGTATCGCTTTTGAAAGACTTAGTTAAAAAGGAAATTATCTTTTGCGAGCTCAAAGATGATAAAATTCGCCTTGGCGCGCGGGATATCGGAATTGAAAAAGATTCAATACTCTACTCTGCTTACGGTAAGGATACCATATCCGAACGCCACAGGCACAGATACAGCTTTAATCCTGCGTATAAATCAAAGTTTATTGAGGCGGGAATTGTCTTTTCCGCTTATTCCGAGGATGGTGAGATTTTAGAGGCGATTGAGCTGCCGAAGGAAAAGCACCCGTTCTTTGTCGGAGTGCTCTATCAGCCCGAGTTTAAATCTCGGGTGTTTGAGCCTCATCCGTTATTGGTTTCGCTCATAAAATCCGCTATTAAAAAATAGGAGAAGAATAAAATGGAAGTAAAAGTTAAAAATGTCACCTTTGGAAATAAGTTGCCGTTAGCGCTTATTTGCGGTCCTTGTCAGATTGAGTCGCGCGAGCATACCTTGGGTCTGGCCGAGAAGCTTAAAGTTATTACCGAGCGGCTTGGTATCGGCTTTATTTTCAAGGCTTCCTATGACAAAGCTAATCGCACCTCGGTAACCGGCAAGCGCGGAGTCGGCTTGGAAAAAGGATTGGCGATATTGGACGAAGTCCGCAAGACCTTTGACATTCCCGTCATTACCGATGTGCATGAGGCTTGGCATTGTGAAAAAGCCGCAAAGGCCGTAGATATTCTGCAAGTCCCCGCCTTTTTATGCAGGCAAACGGATTTGGTCGTTGCCGCCGCGGGAACGGGTCTTCCCGTAAACATCAAAAAAGGGCAATTCCTTGCGCCTTGGGATATGGCGAATGTCGTAGAAAAAGCGGCAAGCACCGGGAATAAAAATGTAATCGTAACTGAACGCGGGGTAACTTTCGGCTACAACAACCTTGTGTCGGATATGCGTTCTCTGGCGATTATGGGCAAGAACGGGACGCCTGTTGTATTTGATGCTACGCACTCGGCGCAACTTCCCGGCGGGCAGGGATCTTCAAGCGGCGGGCAGCGCGAGTTTGTGCCTTTGCTCGCAAGGGCGGCCGTAGCCGTTGGTATAGCTGGTATTTTCCTGGAAACACACGAAAATCCAGATATGAGTCCCAGCGACGGCCCCAACATGGTTGCGCTTGATGACTTAGAGGAGCTACTTAAAACTCTTATGGAAATTGATGCTTTAGTAAAGTCTAAGATTTAATGATTTGGAGGACGAAAATGACGGAAATAATTGATATTCATGCCAGAGAAATCCTTGATTCCAGAGGATTCCCGACAGTTGAGGTTGAGGTAGTTTTGGAATCCGGAGCTATGGGCAGAGCGGCTATTCCGTCCGGTGCTTCAACCGGTGTGCACGAGGCGGTAGAACTTCGTGACGGCAATAAAAAACGCTATGAAGGCAAGGGAGTTTTAAAGGCTGTTGATAATGTCAACACCACGATTTATGACGAAATTTGCGGGCTTGATGCCGAGGAGCAGGTTGAGATTGACTCTGCCATGATTAAGCTGGATGGGACGGCTAACAAAGGCAAACTCGGAGCAAATGCCATACTCGGTGTGTCTTTGGCAGTTGCCAAGGCAGCCGCGGATGATGAGGCTGTGCCTCTTTACCGCTATATCGGCGGAGTAATGGCTCATATTCTGCCCGTGCCGATGATGAACATCTTAAACGGTGGTAAGCATGCGGATAATCCTATTGATATTCAAGAGTTTATGATTGTGCCCTATGGCATGAAAACCGTTGCCGAAGCTATTCGTGCGGGCTCCGAGATTTTCCACGCTCTTAAGAAACTTTTGAAAGAGGCCGGACTTAATACTAATGTCGGCGATGAAGGCGGCTTTGCCCCTAACATCAAAAGCGCCGAAGAAGCTATCAGCTTTATCGTAAAAGCCATTGAAGCGGCGGGATATAAGCCCGGCAAAGATGTAGGCATTGCGCTTGATGCGGCTTCCAGCGAATTTTATGAAAACGGCAAGTATGAAATGGTAGGCGAAGGTAAGTCCTTTACCGCTGCGGGCATTGTCGATTACTATGCGGAGCTTTGTGAAAAGTTCCCTATCGTGTCAATTGAGGACGGGCTTGCCGAGGACGATTGGGAAGGTTGGAAGCTTATCACCAAAAAGCTGGGAGATAAAATCCAGCTGGTCGGCGATGACTTGTTTGTTACCAATACAAAGCGGCTTGCCGAAGGTATTAAGAAAGGCGTGGCCAATTCTATTTTGATTAAAGTCAATCAGATAGGCACCTTATCCGAGACTTTAAACGCTATTGATATGGCGCATAGGGCAGGATATACCGCGATAATCTCTCATCGTTCGGGCGAAACCGAGGATACCACTATTGCGGACATTGCGGTTGCTTCGGGGTGCGGACAGATTAAGACCGGCTCGCTTTCTCGTTCCGACAGGATTGCGAAGTATAATCAGCTTATCAGAATTGAGGAAGAGCTTGGTGGAACTGCCGTTTTTGCGGGCAAACGCGCTTTCAAGAATATAAGGTTCTAAGCATAAACAGGTAATGAAAAACCTCTCCCTTTCGGTGGAAGGGGAGAGGATTTTTGTGTTTTAATGTTAAAGACAGTTAAAGAGTATTAACGTTAGCCCTACTGAGCTCATAGATTACATTTGCAGACATCGTCCTTTTCCTCTTAGACACCTCTATCGAGGCTTGGGTTCTAGAGCCATCAACTTTTATTTTCTTGTCACCCCAAATGTTTTTAGAAAATGCCTTGTCTTGCATACGATCACAACCTCTTTCTAACTCAGTCCCTTGTATCTCTGTGTAAACCCCCGAGTTATGATCTGCTGTGTTAATTCCTGATATTTGATCTGTTTCGTAACTTGACATTTTCTAATCTCCTTTATTATCAATCTCACACCAACTCTATGTTGGTTCTTATATAAGAGCATATTTTTTTCATTTCGTCAATAGTTTTTACTCATTTTTTTTATCATTATCTTTCTTGACGCCCGTATGAGCTTTGTGCAAAACTTGCGGCACTTTGATTTTTCCTGTTTTACGGAGGGTTTTTATGGACAACGAAAAGGTGCTGGTTTTGGACTTCGGCGGACAGTATAACCAGCTTATCGCGCGCAGGGTGCGTGAGTGTAATGTTTACTGTGAAGTGAAACCTTTCACAAAAGCAAAGGAAGCCTTAGCGGCGGAAAAATATAAAGCGATAATTTTAACCGGTGGCCCTGCCAGTGTGTATGAAGAAGGCTCGCCCAAGTGCGACAAATCCCTGTTTGAAGCGGGGATTCCCGTGCTGGGAATCTGTTACGGGGCTCAACTTATGGCTTATGTCTTGGGTGGCAAGGTGGAAAAAGCGGCAAAGCGGGAATACGGCAATGCCGCTCTTTCTTTAGAGGACTCGCTTTTGTTTAACGATGTTGCCAAGAAAACTACCTGTTGGATGAGTCATACGGACTATATCAAGGATTTACCGGCGGGATTTAAAGTTGTGGCAACTACCGACTCTTGCCCTTGCGCCGCTATGGAAAATGCTGAGGTGGGACTTTATGCGGTGCAATTTCACCCCGAAGTTGTTAATACTCCCGAAGGCACAAAGATAATCCGCAATTTCCTTTATAATGTGGCAAGGGTTAAAGGCGATTGGAAAATGGCTGACTTTGCCCAA
>CACZRW010000043.1 GCA_902783675.1 uncultured Pseudomonadota bacterium
TTGGAAAGCGGTTTTGATATGCATCTGTTGATTTCAAAATCGCGGCTTTTCTCATCAAGATTGATGTCAAACTTGCCGTGCTGAGCCAGCAAAGCATAGTGAACACGGCGCACCTTACAACCGACAAGGCAAGGCTCGTTGGCGATGATTTCAAACTTTGCCTTCGGCTCAATGCTTTCCAACAGCGGATAGTTGAAAACATCATCGGGAAGGAATACGACGCAATCAAACTTCTTTCCTTGAGATTCATAGTATTCCTTGTCCAAAGGTCCGTTATGAACTGCCGCTCGGATAATAGAGGCAATTTGTTTCAGCTCGGGGTGCTTGTCGTGAATATAATCGGAAAGGATATCACTTGCCAAAATTACTCCGCCCATACCCGTTTCGGCGATTTTATCAATCAAGTAATTTGAAGCAGGGTCCTTTAAATCTTCAACAGTTAAAAGATGGTTTGAAAAAGTCAGGTAAAGTGGCATTTTGATTTTACTATAGGCCTCGATAGTGGCATCAAGTTCCTTCTTGATAAAAGGGCGCGTGATGCGGCCGGAGTTCCACCTTACCGGTGGTGCGCCATGGACGCTGGATATGGGGTTCTTTGCGCCAAGTTCTTTTTGCACGATGTTCATAAAGGTAAGAATGTCGTTGTCGTGCGCGAAAAGTCCGGAGACATTCCATTCCATGTCGTCTTTGCGAAGTATTTGCTCGGGAAGGTGTTTATCAAACATGGTCATTGTGATTTTTTCCTTGTCGTGTAGCTATTTTGCATCTTTCAAATAGTTGCTCCAGTGTTGCGGATACTTGCCGATGTCTTTTTCGATTAAAAAGGCCGTAAAGTTATCAAAATCCCGCCCGCCGGAGAAGTAGCCCGAGACGAAGTCTTTATCCTTACCCGTGCTTAATTCAACCGTTTTACGCGCAAGAAAAGGACCTTTCATGCGTCCGAAGATGTCCGAGAGAACTTGCATTATAAGGTTCTTGGGAAGGATATCGCTGGGCTTTTGTCCCGCGCGTTCCTCTTCAAGCTGCACAAAGCGACCGATAAAACCGCAAATGTATCCCATGGAAAAAGCATCGCGAGCGGCTTCGGGGAGTATGCTTAGCACACGCGCGCGTGAGGGTGTGTTATATCGCGCTAAAGGTTCGGAGCAGAACTTTTGGAATAAATCGGCAGTGTCGGGGCTAAGCGTGGCAAGCTCGCTTAACAGAGCGGTCGACAGCATATTTATTTTTTCCCGAGAAAAGGTGTCCATGCCTAGGTTCCTATCAATAATTTAAAAACAAGAGGTCCGATGAAAGTCGGCTCCAAAATATAGCGGGTCAAGTCGTTGGTATAGGCAAATACCGAACGCCCTCTGCCCATTATTTGAAAGTTGGTGAAGCCCATTTTGTAAAGCTCGTCAACTTCATCTATGGTCAGTCCGTGATTGCGAAGTCTCTTTTCATTTTCTTTGCCCTTGCCAATGAGTATTTGCTTGTGGCAGGCAATGCAATTTTTTTCCCAAAACTCGTGCTTCGCGTCCAGCTCCAAAAAGTTATATGACGGCTCCGTGCATTTTGTGTAGTGGGGGCAATCGATTATGCAATCCAGATTTACGATAATCTCAAACTTCTTTTTGTTATCCAAAGATGCAAGTAAATCCAAATTAAAGTTGTCGCTCGGGTGAATGAAAACTTTATCGAAACGGCCTGCTAGGCTCTCATAAAAAGCTTTGTCACGCTTGTTCTCGGGCGCGGCAACTTTGGGAAGCGAGGCTACTTGTTTTAAATCCGGAAACTTGGAGCGGACATAGTCGGACAAAATATCGCTACTTACCACAATGCCGTTTCCTCTTTTTTTGGAGATGCGTTCAAGAAGGTAATTGCTGGAAGGATCCGCTAAGTCCTTTTGCTCTAATCTTATGTTGGTGAAGGTTAAAAACGCCGGAATCCGTTCGCGCTCAAAGGTGCTTAAACTCATTTCGATTTCGGGCTTGCCGCAATATGTGGTGAAACTTTCCGAGTTCCAAAGGTAATTAGGAGCACCGTAAACGGATTTGACCGGGTTGGGATTATCAAACTCGTTGGTTATAATTTTTACAAAGTCCGCGATGATTCTGTCTTTATCAAACAATCCGGCGACATGCCAGTTTATGTTTTGGTTTATAAAAACTTCATTGGGAAGTGACTTCTTTTGAGGTTGGGGGTGCGTCATTTAAAGCCTTTCATCACTGACTTATTGACCTTAATGGTGCCGGCTGAGAGACTCGAACTCCCGACCCACTGATTACAAATCAGTAGCTCTACCAACTGAGCTAAGCCGGCTTACGGCAGGGGGCTTTTATACTATAAGGTAATCCGATTTTCAAGTGTTTTTTAGCCGTAGCGCTACATTCTGATTTTGCGAAGGAGCTTTAAAAATAAAAACAGCGCTAAAGATACAACAAAGAAAGCGGCAACATCTACCACAAAGCCTCTGGTCAAAACACCAAGCCAGTCAATCTGTCCCAGCTTTGAGCCGATTTGCGCAAATGTGCTTTGCTGCAGCTCGAAAATGTAAAGCAACTTTACCAGCAAGTGATCTATGACACCCAAAACAAGGGCCGGAATGATGAATTTGGTAATGCCTTTGCGGGATAAATAATAGCCTATCATAAGGGCGGGAATGGTGATGCCCGCATTCAGCATGGCCGATATCAGAGAGTTGATGTATTCCATTTATATCTCCTTTAAACTTGGTTTAACTCGTTCATATTACAGCGGTGCGTATAAAAGTAAATAGGTAAGGAGGGCGGTGCAGCTTCCTTGTGCCGGACAAACGAAAGCACCAAAGGATAAATCCTCTGGCGCTTTCTGTTTTATAAAAAAGTCGCTATTTCTTTTTTGCAAGAGAAACAGGGACTTTTTTGGCGGGAATCTTTACTGCAACCTTCTTTATGACAGAACCCGTCGGCTTGGGGGCTGCAACCGGTTTAGCTACAGGTTTTACAGCCTTTTTCGCAGGGGCACGCTTTGCCGGAGCAGCTGCCTTTTTCGCCGCGGCAACGATTTTGCCTTTCGAAGCAGATAACTCTTTGATTGCTCTCATCCAAAATTCATAGCCGTCAGATTCAGGACGACCTTCCTTTTCCCAAATGTAATACGCTGCCTCGCGTATGTATTCATCTTTCAACTTTTCAGTCATTTCCGTATCTCCAAAATCTAAAATATGCCTAACCACATTGCTTACTGCAATACTTAGGATATTGATACACTTTTAAAACAAATACAATAGTTTTATTTATATCCTTTTGTTTTTATAAGGCTTAATAAAAGAGATGATATTTTAAGTATTTGTTTATGTTTTTAAGTAAAAATAGCCTTGATGCATTGTATTTAGGAGAATTAAATGTTCGGCGGCAAAATCGTTTTATTCCAAAAAACCAAAGAATTAAATGCTAAAATAACGGAGTTTTTGAATAATATATCCGAGTCTGCAATAGTTTTTGCAAAGGCGGTCGATGATTATCTTTTAAACGGAGACAGCGACGAGTTTGCTTCTTTGCTTAACAATATGGCGTCGTTAGAGGCGCGAAATGACCAACTGAGAAGGAATATAGAGACCGAGCTTTACGAGCATACTTTAATACCGGAATCCCGAGCAGATGTGCTGGAATTGCTTGAGGGTATGGATAAAGTCGTCAATATGTTTGAGGCACAACTTTATCAATTCTCGATTGAAAAAGCGGAAATAGCCGAGTCGCTTTCGCCTTTATACTTGGAATTGGTGGAAAGCACGGTTAGCGCGGTAGAGGCTTTGGTGCGCTCGGTCAGGGCTTTCTTTATCAATCCTTCCGAGATAAACGATCATATTCACAAGGTGATGTTCTTTGAAAAGCAGGGCGATATGGTCGGCACAAAACTTAAACGAATGATTTTTGATGATAAGAAAATGGAACTTAGTCATAAAATCCAGCTTAGAATGTTGTGCGATGATATAGACGCGATTGCCGATCTTTCCGAAGACATAGCGGATCAGCTTTCCATATACGCAATCAAAAGGTATTTGTGATTTGTGAGAGGTAAAAACAAGTGTTTTTATTTTACTTGAGCAGCGGACTTTTCTTGGGTTGGGTGTCGGGAGCCAATTATATGGGAAATGTGTTCGGGACGGCGCTCGGCACTCGCATGCTTTCCTTTACCTCGGCAGCGATTATATGTGCGGTGTTTATAGTATTAGGCGCGGTCTATAGCGGCGGAGGGACTGCGGCCACCATTGCCGGACTTGGCTCTGTTGCTACGATGTCGGGGGCGTTTGTGGTGGCCTTGGCGGCGGCGCTGGCGATTTTTTTTTTTTTTTTTTTGGGGCTACCCGTTTCGTCCACGCAAGCGGTTTTGGGCGGTATTATAGGTTGGGCGTTGTTTGTAGGCTCCGAAGTTGATTTTTCCATTTTATTGCAGATTTTGGCATCTTGGGTTGCGAGTCCTTTTCTGGCGGCACTATTTGCAATTATCCTGATGTCGCTGGTTAAAACTTATCTTAAGTATTTTCCCATTCCCTTGCTTTATCAGGATTTATACATTCGTATTGCGTTGGTTCTTACCGGAGCGTTCGGAGCTTATACTTTGGGGGCGAACAATATCGGGAATATCGTGGGAGTGTTTCTTACCTCGTCGCCGTTTAAAGATGTAACGCTGTTTAAAGATGTAGTCTTTTCTGCAGAGAGACAGCTGTTTTTAATAGGCGGACTGGCGATTGCTCTGGGCGTTTTTACCTATTCCAAAAGGCTCATAAATATGATTGGGAAAAAGGTGTTTTTGCTTACGCCTATGGCAGCTTGGGTCGTGGTTATGAGCCACTCCTTGGTGATGCTGTTGTTTGCATCGCAGTCTTTGCACGAGTTCCTGTCCGAGCATGATTTGCCGACCATTCCCTTGGTCCCGATATCAAGCTCCGAGGCGGTCATAGGTGCGGTAGTCGGTATTGCAATTTTGAAAAGGGGAAGGGGACTTCGGCCCAAATACCTTGGCAGAATAGCCATGGGATGGGTGATATGTCCGGCTCTTGCGCTTGTGTTCGCCTTTGTTCTAATGCTCCTGAAAGCATTTTTGCCGCCCTTGTAAAGGGGGGGGCGGTGAGGCGCTTGCCTTTAATCTTGCGGATTACTGAGTCTTGTCAGCTCGGTGGCGATTTCTTTGGAAAGCAAATCCAGCAAATTGCTTTGCGCGATGACAAAGTCGGTATAAGTGTCGCCAAGCTCGTTTTGTATCTTGGTTTGCTTCTTAAACACCATATTGTTGTCGTTATCGACAATCGTCCACCATACATCCAAAGTGGCTTTGTCGGCGAATGTGCCGGTCATGTCGTTTATTTCTACATAAACCACAAAATCAAACTTTTCGTTTATGAAGTTTTTGGACTTGACGATAGCGCCGGGCAAATAGGCGGAAATGTCGCCGGCAAGAGTTCTTTGAGCCAAGGTGGCGAGGTCTTCACTCCAGCGTTCAAACTCGGATTTTTTGAGAGTGATGCCATCGGATTCGACAAGGATTATTTGCGGCCGGTCAATGTAACTCGGCACTTTTACTTCGGCGACACCGACGCTGATTCCTGCGCTTGTTCCCGTGCTTTGGGCGACTGCGGTGCTTACGCTGTCCGTGGTTTTAAGGCTGTAAATATTAGGGGCTTTGCTTGTGCCGCCGACGCAAGCCGAAAGTAATATGGCAGAACATAATGCAATGATTTTTTTCATTTGTTATTCTCCTTTTCCGGAAAGTATGGCTTCGGGGTGCTGTTCAATGTAATCGGCAAAGTTCTTGAACGATTTCGCGCCTTGTTTAAAGCTTAAGAGCGCGTCGTTGAAGTTGATGACTGATGCCGATACGGCGTCTTTGTTGGTGGATAAAATGCCGTTTAAGTGGGTCAGTAAAGCCTCTGTTTCCGGGATAATATTATCAGAGAGGCTGTCCAAAATCTTGGTCATTTTTTCCATGTTTTCTTTAAGGTGCAGGTCTTGCAATCCTTGAGATAGTTGCCCCATGGGCGAAAGAACGGTCGGGATTTCCGGCACATCATCTTTATTTCTGCCGGTTTCGGGGCTTTTAAACACGGCTTCGGAATCCGGTATAATGACCAGCTCAATCATCAGTTGACCGGTTAAGATGCTTTGGTTGGCAAGCTTGGCGCGCAAGCCCTTTGCTATCATGTCGTCAAGGAAGGCTTGTCTGTCCTTATAGCCGGCGGAAAGAATGTGATTCTTGGCGTTGATGCTGGCGTAGACAGAGATGCTAAAGTCCATGTCCTCGGCATCGGTGGTTAAGATGATATCACTTACTTTGCCGATTTCCACGCCGTTCAGCAGCACGGGCGCGCCGACATTTAATCCTTTTATGGATTCATCAAAATGCATCACTATCAAGCGGTCGTTTGATATGAATCTGCTACCGAATGACACGAGCAACACTACAATCAAAAAGGCAAAGCCTATGATCATAAATAATCCGATTTTTCTTGTGTCGGGTCGTTTAGGCATTTTCGTCTTTCCCTCTGGTCAAAAAGTTAAATACAGCGTCGTTGGGCGGGTTTTTAAGCAAATCTTGCGGGTTGCCCTTGCCCATAATTCTTTTTGTCTCAGCGTCTAAGAATATAGAATTCGTGCCAATAGTAAAGATGGAAGCGAGTTCGTGAGTCACAATTACAAAGGTTGTGCCGAGACTTTGGTTCAATTCCATTATCAAATCGTCCAGAAGCTTGGAGCTTATGGGGTCAAGCCCCGCCGAAGGCTCGTCGCAATAAAGAATGTCGGGGTCAAGGGCGAGGGCTCTTGCCAGTCCTGCGCGCTTTTTCATGCCTCCGCTTATTTCCGAGGGGTAAAAGTCTTCAAATCCCGCAAGCCCTACCAGTGCCAATTTTAAAGATACAAGCTCTGCTATCATCTTTTTGGAGTAGTGCGAGTATTGCTCTAAAGGAAGGGCGATGTTTTCGGCCAAAGTCATAGAGCTGAAAAGCGCTCCCCCTTGGTATAAGATACCGCACTTTTGCATAATTTTATTGCGGGATAAAGGATCTGCCGCAGTAAAGTCTACGCCGCTTATTTCAATGCTTCCCGTCGCGGGGGGCATAAGCCCCGTAAGGCATCTTAAAAGGCTGCTCTTGCCGCATCCGCTGCCGCCCATGATGATGAAAATGTCGCGCTCTTTGACTTCAAAGCTTGCATTTTCAAGCAAGACAAAATCGCCGTATGCGACGGAAATGTCGGTTGCTTTTATTTTTATGCTTTTGCCGCTTTGCTCGTGCTCGTCTTTCGTCATATTCCCAACACCTCAAAAATGACCGTAAGTATGCCGGTTGCTACAATCATCCATACGATGGCAGAGACTACGGCTCTGGTGGTTGCTATACCGACGCTGTCAGCATCGCGGCCGCAATTTATGCCGTAATAGCAGCCGCATGCGGCAATGATAAATCCATAAACTATGCTGTAAAAAAGCCCTACGAAAAAGTCATTAAAGGCCAGAGCGTCACGCGTGTATTGCCAATATTCCTGCGGCGATATGCCAAGAATTGTTATGCCGACGGCCGCTCCGCCCAATATGCCCATAATGTCCGCAAGGATAGTCAAGAAAGGCATGGCAATAATCAGGCTGGTAATGCGTGGTATTACCAGAAAATCAGATATAGGTATGCCCATAGTTTTGAGTGCATCTATTTCCTCATTTACCTGCATAGTGCCTATGGTAGCGGCATAGGAAGCTCCGGTTCGGCCGGCCATAATTATGCCCATCATAATGGCGCCCATGATACGCAGCATTCCTATGGCAACAAGGCTGGCTACATATATCTGCGCTCCAAAGGCTTTTAATTGTATCGCTCCGACAAAGGCTAAAATCAGCCCGACCATAAAGCTTACCAGTGACACGATGCCGACAGCCTTATAAGTGCAATCTTCAAGCGCAAACAGAAAGTCAACTTTGCGCATAATCGCTTTTGATTTACAAAAACGCACGAACGATTTCAAAATGCCTTTGACAAAGCGGATACTTTTTAAAGAAGCTTCAATGATTACAAGCGTATGTTCACCCAGTGATTCAAGAAAAGGAAGTCTTGATAAGTGTTTGCTTTGCGGCTTCCTGTCCACTTTAAGCGCCAGATTTATGAGGCGTTCCAGGTTCTTTGGCAATGTCTTTAAATTAATGTCTATGTCGGCGGCATTTCCCAGCTTCGCAAGATAAAATAAAAATACCACCAGGGAGCTGTCCCAAGCTCCTAATTCTTTGGCGCTAAAAACTACTTTGTTTATGTTTTTCTCTTTTAGGTCAGCAATAAAGTGTGCGGGAGAAGGGGCGTTGTTACAAGCAATATAATCGCCGCGAAGCGTTATGGTTACTTTGTTATTCTCGGCAGTTTGTTCAAATTGCATCGCTTGTCCCGATCTTTATTCCGTATGCGGTATGGTTTGCTAAAACTTTTTTAGCAGGGATACTATAGCATCTTTGTTCGGGTAGTGACAAGTTTGTATTGCTTATAATAAAGGTTATATTTTATAGTTCACCGACTTTTGGTATTTTAGGACTGTTTTAATAGAGGATTTTTATGAAGAAAATTGCGTTTGTAACGGATTTTGACGGCACTATTTCCCGTAATGATTTTTTCCATGTGACGATTGATGCTTATTTTAAGGAAAAGGATTTGCAACCTTGGTATGATTATTTGGCGGGGAAAAAGGATCATTTTGACGCTCTTGCCTCTATATTCGGAAAGGTCAGAGCAGGCAAGAAAGAGTTTGATACGTTAATTGATACGATTGAAGTTGACGAGGATTTCGCCTCGGTTATTTCTTTGTGCAGGGAAAAAGGCATTCCCGTTTATATCGTGAGCGCTGGATCGGATTACTATATAAAAAGGAAAATCGGCAATCTTTTATCGGAATACGATGTTAAATTGATTGCCAACGGCGGAGAGTATAGTCCCGAAACGGGACTAAAAATGATTAAGCCTTCTTTGGATTCCTTTTACTTTGATGATGCCGTGGGGGTGTCTAAAGCAAAGGTAGTGCAAGGTTTAAAGGACGATGGCTTTTTTGTGCTTTTTGCCGGTGATGGCAAGGTTGATTTTGAAGCGGCGAAGCTGGCAGATGTAGTTTTTGCCCGAAGCGCGCTTTTGGAAAAGTGCCGCGAAGTCGGTGTTAAGGCAAAGGTCTTAGGCTCTTTTAAGGATATTTTTGATTTTATCATGGAGGTCTAAAATGGTTTATCCGATATATCAAAACAGGCAAATCAGCATTCCTTATCTTTTGAAGATAGGAACGGGAAAGACTGCCAAAATCGGCAAATATCTGAGCGATAAAAATATGAACGATGTGGCGATATTTTTCGGCTCGGGAATAGAGGATTTATTAGGGGCAAAACTTTATGAGGGCTTTAAGGAAAACAAGATAAAAGTGCTATATAAGCAAGATGTTTCTTCCATTGCTTTTGAAGGCGCGACCGAGAGCGCTTTTGCCTTGCCCGAGGTTGATGCAATTTTGGGTATAGGCGGTGGCAAGGCGTTAGATGTGGCGAAGCTCATTTCTTATTTGCTCAAAGTGCCTTATATCAGCGTGCCGACTTCCATTTCTAATGACGGCTTTTGCAGCCCTTTAACTTCTCTGACTTTCGATGGCGTGCGCAAGACCATAAAAACCGCCATACCTTTCGGAGTGGTGATTGATTTGGATGTGATAAAGAATAGTCCCGACGAGGCCTTGTATTCGGGCTTTGGTGACATGATTTCCAAAATTACGGCTCTTTGGGATTGGAAAAAGGCCGCTAAAATGGGCCTTGCCAAGTATAATGATTTTGCTTCGTTAATGGCATATAATTCTTTGGACTTATTGATGGCGAAGCATTTAACGGACATTCATTCCGAAGTGTTCCAAAAAAGCCTTGCCAATTCGCTTTTAGTGTCGGGGATTGCTATGGAAATTGCCGGAACTTCAAGGCCCGCGAGCGGCTCGGAACATCTTATTTCTCATGCTTTGGATAAGGTGGCAAAAGAGCCTAGGGCTCACGGAATCCAAGTCGGAGTGGCTACGCTTTTGTGTGCCTTGTTACAGAAAAATGATTACCTTGATACGGTCAGGCACGCCTTGCTGGCCACGGGATTTGTTGATTTCGTAAGCAAGAAGCCTTTGCTAAAAGCGGAAGTGGTTGAGGCTTTGGAATTGGCGCCTGCCATAAAAAAGAATTACTATACCGTTTTGTCGCAAAAGGGCGTTATGGAAAAGGCGCTTAAGCTTATCGCAAAAGATGATTTGTTGGTGATGCTTATAAGATAATTATAATCAGCGTTCTTTGTTGGATTTTTTCTTAGCTGTTTTGATGTCAGCTACTTCTTCTTCCGAGGGGGTAAGCCGGCCGAAGGTATTTTTTAAAGGAAACACTTTGATTAAAAAAAAGTGATATGATATACCTCTGTATTCTAAACACGAAAACGGAGAGGTTATAAAAATGACTTTAAAGAATACAAGAGCTAATAATTACCCCGAGTGGTATCAGAATGTTATAGCTGCGGCAGATATGGCAGAGGTATCTTCGTCACCCGGATGTATGGTTATTAAGCCTTGGGGATATGGTATTTGGGAACGTATTCAGCGTGTCCTTGATGATAAAATTAAGGAAACGGGACATGAAAACTGCTATTTCCCGTTATTTATTCCGTTAAGTTATTTCCAAAAAGAAGCAGAACATGTGGAAGGTTTTGCAAAAGAAATGGCAATCGTTACTCACAGCCGTTTAAAAATGCAGGACGGAAAACTCGTTCCTGATGGGGAATTGCCGGAACCTCTTATCGTTCGTCCTACATCCGAAACAATTATTGCCGATTCATTTTCAAAGTGGGTTAATTCGTATAGAGATTTGCCAATTATGATAAATCAGTGGGCCAATGTAGTTCGTTGGGAAATGCGGCCGAGAATCTTCTTAAGAACAAGAGAATTTTTGTGGCAGGAAGGTCACACCGTGCATGCCGACTATAAAGAAGCAGAGCAAGAAGCAAAAACAATGCTAAATGTGTATTTTGATGTTATGCAAAACGCTTTGGCTATGCCGGTTATAAAGGGACGCAAACCTGAAAACGAAAAATTCCCCGGTGCTGTAGATACATATTCTATTGAAGCGATGATGCAAGACGGCAGAGCTTTACAAGCAGGGACATCTCACTTCCTCGGGCAGAATTTTGCCAAGTCGGCAGATATCAAGTTCGTAGGAAAAGATGGGCAACTGCAATATGCATATACAACATCGTGGGGCGTGACGACACGCTTGATAGGTAGTTTAATAATGACCCATGCCGATGATGAGGGAATGGTTGTTCCTCCAAAAATTGCTCCGCACCAAGTCGTTATTGTTCCTATTATAAAAGATGCATCGCAAAAAGATGAGGTTATGTCCTATGTAATGCGTTTATCCTCAGCTTTATCCGAACAGATGTATGATGGGGAGAAAATTCGCGTGAAAGTTGATACACGAGATAAAGAGTCTGTGGATAAAATGTGGGAGTGGACGCGTAAAGGCGCTCCTTTTGTATGTGAAGTCGGGCCTCGTGATGTTAAGGGTAATACTCTAATGGCCAGGGCAAGAAATAAAATTAACCAGCCGGAATGGAAACAAATCGTCCCGTTTGATGACTTTGTATTGTCTATTTCAAAACGATTGAAGGATTTCCAGTCGGAGTTATTTAATGCCGCTAATACTCGTTTACAAGAAAACCAAGTTACTGACATAAAAACCGCAGAAGAAATGCAAGATTATTTTTCAAAGCAAAATACATGGATTGAAGGCAAGGGTAACAAGGTAGCTTTTGTGCGCGGAAAATGGTCTGAGGATTTAAAAAGCGTTGATAAGATGAAGGAAATGAAAATCTCTATTCGCTGTATCCCCGAAGACCAATCGCAGGAAGAAGGAAATTGCCTTTTAACTAACAAAAAAGCTAAGCTTGATGTTATTTATGCAAGATCATACTAGTGTAAGTGCGTAAGAGTTTCTTATTGAGAGGGAAAATGTTGGTTGCGGGGGCTAGATTTGAACTAACGACCTTCAGGTTATGAGCCTGACGAGCTACCGGGCTGCTCCACCCCGCGACAAGTATCTTTTCCTTAAAAATTCGGAAAGGAAGGACTTTATACATTAAAATATCTCTCCTTGTCAATTGGTTTTTTTAATACTATTTTCATGAGCGTTTCATAAGCGAGAGAAAGGGCTTTTATGCTTTCATATCAACACATATATCATGCAGGAAACTTGGCAGATGTTCACAAGCATACGGTTTTGGCGGTTTTGCTTACTGCCATGAAGGCGAAAGATAAGCCTATATCATATATGGAAACGCATGCGGGAAGGGGGCTTTATAACTTGTCGTCCGAGGAGGCAATTAAAACCGGAGAGGCAAAGCTTGGCATTATTGATTGCCTTGAGCATAAGCGGCACTTGCTAAATAAGGACTACCTAGGCGCGGTTGAAAAAGTGCAAAAGATACTGGGTAAGGAGTTCTATCCCGGCTCTTTAATGCTGGCAAGGATACTTTTGCGAGATGAGGACGAGTTTAATCTTATGGAACTGCACCCTAAAGAATATGCGGCTCTTCATCATACGATGTTTGACTTTAAAAATGTGCATACGCATAAAAGAGACGGTTATGAGGGAGTGTTGGCGCTGGCACCGCGGCGGCCGCCTAATCCCTCTCGGGGATTTGTTTTGATAGATCCCAGTTACGAAGTCAAAGAGGAATACGACAAGGTTGTAAGCTTTATAGCAAAGCTGCACAAAAAGTGGGAAACGGCGGTAGTGATGCTCTGGTATCCTGTTTTAAAAGAAGGGTATCATAAGGATATGGTGGCGAAGCTCGCGGATATGGGGCTACCCAAGACTTATAGCAGTGAAGTGACTTTTTCTGCCTTAAAAAATGCCGAAGGGATTAAGGGCTCCGGTGTTTTTGTCTTGAATATGCCATTTGGTGCCGAGGAGAAGCTTGCCGATATAGGCGAGCTGTTTAACTAGTATATTTTTCTTGCTATTTCAATTTGATAAGGCTAGTATGACCTTGTTGCGACAAGAGGGTTGCCGTGGAAGCGTCGCTTCCGTTTATTGAGGTAAAATCTCGGTCGTTTGTTTTATTTTTTTTGAAAGTATATTTTAATGTCCATAGGTACTGTTAAGTGGTTTAATCCCACAAAAGGTTACGGCTTTATTGTTCCAGACGATAAAGGCGCAGATGTTTTTGTTCATATCTCTGCCGTTGAGGCTTCGGGATTAAAAACATTAAACGAAAAAGATAAGGTTTCTTACGATGTTACTAATGAAAGAGGCAAAACTGCCGCTTGTAACATTAAGCTTGTTTAATTCCTTTTTTGTATATCAAATAAAAGCAGGGATTTTCTAATCTCTGCTTTTTTATGTGAACTGATAGGCGTGGGATTTAAAAGATGTGACAGCGCGTTTTCGGTGGTGTATATTGTATGCCTTGGTGCTTTAAAAAGGAAAGAAAATGTCGGAAATTATACTTATGGTCGGTTTGTTTGTGCTTTTGGCGGCGGTTGCCGTTTGGGGCTTTTCCCAATCCAAAAAATACCAAGACAGGTATGTGAAATTAGAAAAGCGGCGAGTAGAGCTTGAAGTGGAAAATGCCAAGATAGAGGCGGTTTTTGCGCAAATGGAAGCGAAAGCCGCAGAGGATAAAGCCTCTATTCTTGAACTGTCGCAAAGGAACAGTGAGCTTGAGGTGGAGAATGCCTCTTTGCGTTCGGATATGGATAATCAAAAGCAATATATGGACGAGAGATATAAGGAATTAGAAAAGAATAAAGAGGCGCTTTTGCTCCAGTTTAAAGATATCTCGGGAGAAATTATTAAAATTCAGACCGAGCAATTCAATGCGGCGCAAAAAAAGTCGCTGGGCGATCTTTTGGAGCCTTTTAAAGCACAGATATCCGACTTTAGGGCTAAGGTGGAAAATGTTCATGAAGACAATATCGCCAGTAAAAGCCGTCTTGATGAGCAGTTTAAAAACCTTTTCAACCTTAACAAGGCGCTGTCAAAAGATGCACAGGATTTATCTGCCGCGCTTAAAGGAAATAAGAAAATCGTCGGGGATTGGGGAGAACTGCAACTTTCCAGAGTTCTGGAGCTTTCGGGCTTAGAGGAAGGAATTGATTTTGAATTGCAAAGTAATTTTAAAGGCGAGGAAAATAATAATTTAAGACCCGACGCAATCGTTTCTTTGCCGCAGGGGCGCAATGTAATTATTGATGCCAAAGTGTCTTTAAATGACTATGTAAAATATGCTAATGCGGAAGATGAAGAGTCCAAGGACAAGTATTTAAAAAGTCATATAAAGTGCCTTAAAAATCATATTGATGAACTTTCTTCCAAGGAATATCAAAAGCTCCTTAAAGGCGTGTCTTTGGACTATGTGATTATCTTTGTCCCGATTGAAAGTGCTTATATTGACGCGGTGCGAAAGGATAATTCGCTTTATGAATATGCCTATAAGAAAAATATAGCAATTGCAACGCCGTCGTCTATCTTGGCAATATTGCGCACGGTCGAGAGTATCTGGCGGATTGAAAAGCAAAGCAGGAATGTGCAGGAAATCGCCAGAGTGGGTGGTAGCCTTTACGATAAAATTGCTAATTTTGTGCTGGATATGGAAAGGCTGGGGGCGTCTATTACGGCGGCGTCTAAAAATTATAATGAAGCAATGAACAAGCTTAAGGACGGGCGCGGGAGTGCTTTGTCTCTTACTAAAACTTTGAAAACTCTCGGAGCCAAGACGACCAAAGAAATCGCCGTGGTAACCGACGACGAAGAAAGTTAGGCTTGCAAAAAAAGCATTATGAGTTTAGTAACAAAGGTGTTTTTATTGGTATGAGTAAGTTAATGTTTAAAAAAGCAAAGAATGTTATCAACACTTCCTTTACGATAGTGCACGCAAAGAAGATTTGGCCCTTTGTTAAGCCTTATTGGAAAATGGCATTGCTCGGCGTGCTGATTACGGTGCCGGTGGGTGCGCTTGATGCGGTCATTGCGTGGGCGCTTAAGCCTTATATGGATGTGGTGTTGATTGAAAAAAGTGCCAGATCCGCTTCTTATATTCCTATCTTGATAATCTTGTTCAGCTTGTTGCAAGGGGTGCTTACTTATCTTGCAAAGTATGTTAATGCTTGGGTCGGGCAGAAAATTACCAACGATTTGAAGAAAAAGCTCTATATCAAATTAGTGCATAATGATGTTGAGTTTTTTGATAATGCAAAATCGGGCGAGGTTTTGGTGCGCTTTTCCGGAGATGCGGATACTGCTTGTGCGGGGCTTATAAGCAATGTCAAGGGATTCACGACGCGCTTCTTCTCTTCGGTGGCGCTGGTCGGTGTTTTGTTTTATAACTCCTGGCAGCTTGCGATTATCGGCGTTGTTTTTCTGCTCGCTGCCTTTTTCCCTTTGTCAAAGGTGAGGAAAAGGATACGCAAGGCCACAAAGCAAACGGTTACCTCTGCAAGTTCCATGTCTACAAAGTATAACGAAGCTTACAGCGGCAACAGGGTGGTGTCGTCCTATAACCTTTATAAATACCAATATGACAGGTTTAAGGAAAACTTGGCAGAGATGTTCCGCCTGCAAATGAAAATCGTGAAAAGGACGGGACTGGTGTCACCTTTGATGCATGTTTTGATTGCTGTCGGGATTGCCATAGTGGTTTGGTATGGAAGTTATTTGATTGTAACGGGTGTTATTACTCCGGGTAATTTTGTGTCTTTCATCGCCGCGCTGCTTATGCTTTACACGCCGATTAAAGCCATCGGAAATACTTATACTTCTTTGCAAGGGTCCTTGTTAGCCATGGAAAGAGTGTTTGAGGTGCTTGAGACTAATCCGCTTATTACCAGCCCCGAAAATCCCGTGTTTATCGATAAGTTCCGTAAGGCGATTGAGTATAAGAATGTTTCCTTTGCCTATAAAAGCGGCAAAACAGTGCTTAAAAATATAAATGCCAGCATAAAAATCGGGCAAACGGTTGCTTTAGTGGGGGCTACCGGTGGCGGTAAGACTACCTTTGTTAATTTGTTACCGCGCTTTTACGATGTTACAAAAGGTGAGATTTTAATTGATGGCGTGGATGTCAGAGACATGGATATAACCTCGCTGCGCAATCATATTGCCGTGGTGTTCCAAGATAATTTCCTTTTCTCCGGCACAATACGAGATAACATCATTATGGGTAAGCTTGACGCTACCGAAGAGGAAATAAACCGCGCGGTCGATAATGCTTGTTTGCGAGAGTTTGTAGATTCTTTGCCGGACGGCTTGGATACCGATATAGGCGAGCGCGGGATTTTGCTTTCCGGTGGGCAGAAGCAAAGAATCGGTATCGCCAGAGCGTTTATTAAAAATGCGCCTATTGTAATTTTGGATGAGGCTACTTCCGCACTTGATAATCAATCCGAGGCGATTGTGCAAAAGGCGCTGGATAACTTGATGGTTGACAGGACGGTTTTCGTCATTGCGCACAGGCTTTCCACTATCCACGATGCCGATAAAATTATCGTGATAAACAAGGGGCAAATCGTGGAAGAGGGGACGCATAAGACGCTTATCGCCAAGAAGGGTGCATACTATAAGCTTTATCATGCCAAGGAAAAGCTTTGATTCTGCGGTTTTTTGCCTGGGGTTTTGCCGGGGTTTTCGGAATAAATAAAAAGTTCTTGCAATCTTTTTTGCGATTAGGTATGTTTTGCTTCCTTCAAGCTCTTGTCGCCGCTGTGGCTCAGTGGTAGAGCACGCCCTTGGTAAGGGCGGGGTCGTGAGTCCGATTCTCACCAGCGGCACCAGTTTTTTGCAAAAATAAAAAAATCTTATTTTCGTTAACTAATAATTCATAATTGGACTTTATAAGGATAAATAAGCTTGGTGGCTTCGGCATTCTTTTTTACTCCCCCAATATAGCATATTTTCCCGAGGCACCAAGCCTTTTTTGTTCTTTGCGTCTTGATTTTCGGGTTTGCTTTTTAAAACAAGCGGGATATAAATATACCCGTTGTTTTGATATCTAACAGGTGCGCAAGTATGAAAAAAAATCTTTATCAAAAATATGAAATGTCGTTTGTGGCTTTATTCGTAGTGCTTTTGCTGGGCGGGGTGTTCGCTGCCATAGCTTGGCAACTTGGCGGTGCCATGGACGGCTTTGCGGATACCGATACTTATATGAGGGCGTTAAGAATAAAAAATCTGATAGAGGATTTTTCATGGGCGGAAGTGCCTTTTGCTCAATCAAATTACCCATTTGGAGAGATTTTGCATTGGACCAGACCGATGGATTTATTGTGGCTTTCTTTGGCGTATCCGCTGATGCTTTTCTTTGATGTCAAAGAGGCGCTTTTATATTCCGGTTATTTGTTATCGCCCGTGTTAAATGTGTTGTCATGCTTGTTGATAGTATGGGGACTTAGGCCTTTTCTCAATTCCTA
Source organism: uncultured Pseudomonadota bacterium (assembly GCA_902783675.1). Classification (GTDB taxonomy): domain Bacteria; phylum Pseudomonadota; class Alphaproteobacteria; order CACZRW01; family CACZRW01; genus CACZRW01. The sequence continues at coordinate 17,451 of CACZRW010000043.1, forward strand.
TTTGCGCTTTTTGGTGGTTGTGCTGTTTTTATTGCAGGTTCCGCTGATTTCCATATATTCCTTTACTCGCCCCGATCATCACTCTTTGTTGGCACTGTTATCGCTGGGGACGATTGCTTGCGCTTTAAGGTTCTTTGCCGAGGGTAAAAGGTGGCAAATAATTATGGCTGGCGCGGCGTCCGGCATGATGATATGGGTGGCGGCAGAAGGGCTTTTGTTCTACTATGCCGTGCTTGCGACTTTGTTTTTCTTATGGCTCTTTAGACTTGAGACGCTTGGGACTTTAAAGTATTTCTCGGGGGCTGTCTTTCTTGTGGTGCTGTTTGCTTGGATTGTTAATCCGCCTTTTCAAGGTTATTTATTCCCCGATAACGGCAGGCTTTCGGTTCTGACGGTATTTATTACTTTGCTGACTTTTGGCAGCTTTGCATTGCTGGGCGGCTTGGATAAAAAAGGGCTTGCGGAGACAATTGTTAATCGCGTTTTATATGCCTTTTTATTCGCCTCTTTATCATTTTTGGTAACTTTGCAGGTGTTCGGTGCCAATGTTTTATTCTCGCCGCCGATTGCTACGGAAATCCAGTCGATATGGCTTTTCAGAGTGGTAGAGATGTTCGGGACGGATTTCGGTTCAATTTTGTTTTGGACTAATTCCTACCTTGCCTTGCTGGCGGTGGCAATTGCAATTTTGTTTTTGATTTTTAAGGCTATTCCAAAGGACTGGTTAAAGCCGTTCATGTTTATCTTTTTACCGCTTGCCTTATATACGGTGCTTACGATAATAAGAGTTCGGTTCGCGCCTTATGCCGCCACATTTGCGGTGTTCATAGTCGTTTTCGTGCTACACATTTGGCTTAGCAGAGCCGGCCTTTATGAGAAAATAAAAAGCAAATATCACTCTTATTCCGGTTTTGTGCAAAAAGGACTTGTTGCTTTTGCGGTCGGATTGGTGTTTTTGTATGTCTTTCTTATTTCTTTAATGGTTTTGGTTTGGATTGGCTCCGGCGTGTCCTCAAAGGTGGAAAAAACGGTGTTTATGTCGGCTTTGGCCAGAGGCGAAGGCACGGTGCTTGCCGACACTTTCAGAGGCCCCGAGATTATGTGGAAGGCGGGAAGACCCGTTGTCGGCACACCTTATCATCGCAATGTAGAAGGAATCAGGGACACGCACGACATGTTCTTTGCCTCTAATGATGAAAAAATCAAAGAGCTAATTCTAAAGCATAAAGTTACGGATGTTGTTTTCTTCTCGGAAGTGGACAGCAATTATTACTCTCCCGCCCCTTTAAGTAAAAACAGGTTTTACTACAGGATTATTACCGGGAAAAATCTTCCTTGCTGGCTAGAAGAAGATGAGTCGATAAGCAGGGATTCCGGCTTCGTGATTTTGCATGTAAGGCAAGACAAAATGGATTGTTTGTTTTAGGGAAAAGTCCGGCGGAAAAAAAATGGAAAAGTTTGTGCTTAAATATGAAGTGTTGCTGGTTATAGCGGCTATGACTTTGGCGGCTTTATCCGCTTTGGTCGGTTTTGACTTTGCGTATAAAGATACCGATAACTATATGCGCGCGCTCAGGATTATTGATTTGATAAATACCAAAGAGTGGAGCGAGACTTTATTCTTGCAATCAAATTATCCTTTCGGTGAGGTGTTGCATTGGACAAGGTTGGTTGATGTTCTTTGGATTGGTATGGCGCTTCCGCTGTTTTTTGTGCTTGATGTTCGCGACAGTATTTTTTATGCGGGAATGTATTTTTCTCCGATAATAGCGGTATTGACTGCCGTGGCAATCGTCTATGCCTTGCGCCCTTATACTTCTTTATTGCCCAGGATTTTTGCGCTGGTGGTGTTCGCCATTCAAATGCCGGTGCATTTTATTTTTGCTTGGGGAAGGCCCGATCACCATTCGTTGTTGGCGCTGCTTGCGGTCGTAACGGTTGGTCTGATTCTGGGCTTTTTAAAGGATAAGAAGGAAAGGCAGATTGTGTTGGCGGGCGTTTTATGCGGCTTGATGTCTTTTATCGCGGCAGAAGGACTTTTGTTCACTTTTCTTATATGCGCGGCATTCGGTCTGTTTTGGCTTTGGTGGGGAGAAAAAGGGGCTATTGATACTTTAATATCATTTACCGCCGCGTTTTTGGGCACAATTACTCTGGCCGTTTTGGTTAACCCTCCGTTTGAAGGGTATGGGTTCGCCGATAACGGGCGCCTATCCGTTTTGCAAGTTACCATTGCAGGTCTTGGTTTGCTTGCGCTTATGCTGTTTAAGCAACTTAACCTTGTTTCCTTTAAAGCGAAAACCTGTGCGATTTTATGTGCCGGCGTCGTTATAGCAGGGATTGTGCTTTGCCTTTTCGGGAAAGGGATATTGATTTCGCCGATAGATGCGTATTTGTATGAGATATGGGGGCATAGAGTGTCCGAACTCCGCTCGGTTTTGACAGCAGTCGATTTCTTTATTTTCCTGTTTGTCCCTCTTATTTCTTTAGGGGTTCTGTGGGAGCTTTTACGCAAGCAAGCCTTTGATAAA
>CACZRW010000044.1 GCA_902783675.1 uncultured Pseudomonadota bacterium
GCGAATGACGCCGCCCCTCTTCTTTTTCAACTTATAAACTTATAAGCTTATAAACTAAACCCTAGAATTTGTACTGCACCTGCAAACCGAACAAATCCAGCGAGGATTTATAGACCGACTTAAGGTTACTTGTTGGCGCATGGGTTATAGGATTAAGTGCGTTATTGTCTATGTGCGTATTATCAAAGAACACATGCATATAGCCGGCGTCAAAGGTAAGGTGCTCATTCCACTTGTAACTAAGTCCCAAGCTTACGATATAGCGGTAAGTATCGGGAATGCGCGCCGTGCGGTATTCCGCTCCTTTTATGGGGTTGGAATCGTATGCCCAGCCTGCGCGAGCCGTCCACTTATCGTTAATGTAGAAATCACCTCCGATGGCAAAGTACCAAGTATCTTTCCAGTTTTCGGGAACATAACTTATGGTATTGCCGGCTTCGTTTTTAATATCAAGGGTTTTAAAGGTTGACCAGTTGGTCCAGCGCACCGTTCCGGAAAGTCCTAACCAGTCGTTGACCTTATGATACGCACCAAAAGTTGCAAACGCGGGCAAATCAAGATCTGTCCCTACGCCAAAATCCACGGGGTAATAAAGGTGTCCGTCGAGCTCATGCGTTACTTGCGAACGATAACTGAGTCCGAAACGCGTATCTTTAAAAGGCTCATACATAATGCCGACATCGTAGCCGTAAGCCCAATCTTCAGCCTTCATTTTTGATGTGGAAGCAGTCAGTTTTGCCGTCATTCTTTGCGCCACGAACCCTGCTCCTATAGACCACTTGTCATTGATTTTATACGATACGGAAGGATTTATAGTGACCGCTTTCAGGTTAGAATCCACCGCATGTGCGCGACCGAACCAATTCGGATCGTATTCAATATCAAAGCCGTAAGAAGCGAATGTGCCAAGTCCGAGAGTGAACTTGTCGTTCATCTGATAAGTAACATAAAAAGACGGAACGGGAACGATGTCCTTAATCTCGGCGCTTCCGCTTTCCGAAGGTCCGCTAACGGGAGTATAAGTTCCGTGGAGTTTACTGTTAATGTGCACTCCGATAAAGCCGGCTTGCATTTGGAATCCTTTTGCCAAGGACATTCCCGCGGGGTTATATGCGATTGCCGACAAATCATCGCCGACCACTCCGCCGCCGGCAAAGGCTCTGCCCAGACCTGTCACGCTTTGCTCACCGAGCTGGAAGCCCGCGGCCAAAGAAGATGAAGGCATAACCGCAACTACTGTTGCAACCGCTGCCGCACTCAAAAGTGTATTTTTTAAAAAAGACATAATTTGTTTACCTATAAAAAGTTAATCCAAAACGAGCACCTTTTTATAGGCAAAGAATCTTCTTGTCAACAATAAATCACAAAATGTTACAAATATTTCAAAATGGTCTGTAAGCCGCAGTTTCTCCTAGTTTGCCCACACTATATAGCCGTTAAGGTAAGTCGCAAACGCCAGCCACAGAGCGTAAGGAAAGAGTAAAACGCCTGCCGCCCGCGACATTTTAAAGAACACAAAAACGGTAAGAATAAGGGCCAAGTCCAATCCGATTATTTCCGCCAGCCCCAGCACCGGATTTTGCAAATAGAAAAAGCAAAAAGTCCACGCTCCGTTAAGAAAAAGCTGCACCAGAAACATAGTCATCGCTACGGGGAAAGTATCGCTTTGCGCCTCACGCTCACGCCACATCAGCCACACTGCCGTGCCCATAAGGATATAAAGGACGGTCCACACCGGCGCGAACAGCCAATCCGGAGGGGAAAGAGGCGACTTTATAAGTGCGGGATACCAGTTTTGCAAACCGTCCGTCATGAAATAAGAGCTTACCATGCCTGTCAAAAGACAAAGGAAAATAAAGCCGCCAAGCACCACAATATCTTTGATTGAAAAATACATTTTTGCCTCCTTTTTTTCTTTTTATTTTAATGCTGCGGCAGGCAAAAACAATTAAGCAAAAAGGTTAACCCACCTTGGGCAGGACTCTGGTCCAGCTTACTCCGTCGGCGGTGTCCTTTATTTGCACGCCGTATTTGGTTAAAAGCTCATCGCGCAAACGATCCGACTCGCCCCAATTTTTAGCCGCTCGCGCCGCCGCTCGCTCGTCCAAAAGAGCTTGCTCGTCCGCCGCCAAAGCCTCGGGTTCATCGGAAAGTTTAAGCCCGAACACCGTGTCAAACTCGGTCAAGAGCGTAAGCCTGTCCGCCGCCGAAAGCGTCTCGTCCCGCGCCACGCACCACGCCACCTGCACCGCTGCCGAAGTTTTCAAATCATCGGCAAGTGCATTCCAAAACTCGGTGGAATAGCGAAGCATAGCGGTTTCATCTGCGGGTTTATCGTCTCCGCCTGCCGCCGCGATTTTGCGTAGCTCCTGCACCTTATCGTAAAGGGCTTTATAGGCATTTTGCGCATTTCCCAAAATCTCATAATTAAAGTTGAGCCCGCTGCGATAATGCGAAGTAAGGATAAGGTAGCGATAAGCAAGCGGATGGAATCCGTCCTCTATCAGGCGGTCAATGGTAAGCACTCCGCCTTTGGATTTACTCATCTTGGAATCATCAACATTAAGGAATTCGCCGTGAATCCAGTAATTCACCCACTTATGTCCGAGCGAGCACTCCGACTGGGCAATTTCATTAGTATGATGCACGGGGATATGATCAACTCCGCCGCAGTGAATATCCACCCGCTCACCCAAGTACTTCATTGCCATTGCCGAGCACTCGATATGCCAACCGGGGAAACCCACACCGAAAGGCGAATCCCATTTCATAATTTGATTAGGATACTTGCTTTGCGAGAACCACAACACAAAGTCCGCCTGATTACGCTTGTTTTTATCTTCGTCCACACGAGCTTCTTTGTTATCGTCCAGCTTCAACCTTGCGAAATCCCCATAGCGCGGGAACTTTGCCACATCAAAGTAGATGTTGCCTTGCGCCTCATACGCGAAGCCTTTTTCCAAAAGCGAGGATACAAGGTTAATCATTTCGGGAATATGCTCGGTCGCCCGCGACACCACATCGGGGCGCTTAATCATCAATTTTTTCGTGCTGTCAAAAAAGGCATTTTCATAAAATCTGGCAATATCCCAAGGGCTTTTTTGCTCGCGCCGCGCGGCTACGGACATTTTGTCATCGCCTTCATCTCCGTCCGATTGCAAGTGCCCGACATCGGTGATGTTCATCACATGCTTAACCTCATACCCAAGGCCTTGCAAAGTCCGTTTCAGCACATCTTCAAAGATATAAGTGCGAAGATTCCCGATATGCGCATAGCTGTAAACCGTAGGACCGCAGCAATACATTCCCGCCTTTCCCTTGACTAAAGGAATAAACTCATCGACTTGCCGCGTTGCGGTATTAAAGAATCTCGGCTTAATTTTGCTTATATCTGCTTTCATTTTTCACCTCTTTTGAATTTATCGTATTTTTCTACTCTCAAAAATCGCCTTTGGTCAAGCGTAATAAAGGCTTTACCTTGACATCGGGAAAGCAAAAATATATTTTTTCAAGCTATACTTAAATACAAAGGCGAAATTAAGGAAAAACAAAATGGCAGAAGTAAGCAAAGTCTCGGACTATTTAGCAGCGGCAAAATCATTTGAAAAGAAGTGGAGCGATAAGTGGGCAAAGGAGAATCCTTTTAAGACCTTGGGACCAAAGGACAAAGACTTTGATTCCACCAAGCCGAAAAAGGTTATCTTGGACTTTTTCCCCTATCCCAGCGGTGCGGGTTTGCACATCGGACATCCTTTGGGCTACACGGCGACGGATATAATCTCGCGCGCCTATCGTATGCAAGGGTATAATGTTCTGCACTCCATGGGCTTTGATTCTTTTGGCTTACCTGCCGAACAATACGCCATTCAAACCGGACGCCAACCTGCCGAAACCACGGACGAAAACATCAAAGTTTTCACTCGCCAATTGCGCGCTCTCGGTTACGACCACGACGAGACGGCACGCTTTGAAAGCTCCAAGCCCGATTATTACAGGTGGACACAGTGGCTGTTTTTAAAGTTCTTTAATTCCTATTATAACCGCTTTGAAGTGTGGCAGGACAAGCTCGGCAGCGAAGTCATCGGCAGGGCCAAGCCGATAGAGGACCTTCGCGAAAAGCTTCAATCGGGCAAGTGGAAAAAAGACCAATTCGGCGAAGTAGGTCCCGCCGGCAACCGCTACCATATTGATGTCAAAAAATCCGAAATAGAGGATTTGGTGGACGCTGCCCGTTTAGCGGTAATAAAAAATGTTGATGTTAACTGGTGCCCCATGCTCGGCACGGTGCTTGCGAACGAGGAAGTCACACCCGAAGGTAAATCCGAGCGCGGCGACTATCCCGTTTACAAAAAGCCGTTAAAGCAATGGGTGCTTAAGATAACCGCCTATGCCGACCGCCTTTACGACGACTTAAAGCTGCTTGATTGGCCAAAGGGCGTTATGGAAATGCAAAAGGAATGGATAGGTCCTTCCGAAGGCGCGCTTGTCTCTTTCAAAACTGCGGACGGTGCGAAGCTCAATGTTTACACGACTCGCCCCGACACTTTGCCGGGCGTGACTTTTGTTGCCGTCGCTCCCGAGCACCCGCTGGCGGTAAAATACGCCGGCGAAGCGGTAAAGAAAATGGTATCGCTGGCGCGCAATCACGCTTACGAGGATAAGACCACTCACCAGGGCATCTTTACGGGGCAGTATGTCACGCACCCGCTTACGGGAAAAAAGATTCCCGTTTGGGTCGGCGATTATGTCTTGTCAGGCTATGGCGAAGGCGCGGTAATGGGCGTTCCCTCGCACGATACGCGCGATTTTGACTTCGCGAAAAAGTATGATATCCCCATCATTCCCGTTCTTATGCCGAGCGATGAGTGGCTTGACGCCAACGCGCCAAAGGGCAAAGAATACGCGTCGGGCAAGGACCTTCGCGCCCTTTACATAAAGGATTGCGCCAAGTTCGGCACTGCTTTTACCGACGACGGCATTATGCTTGAAGGGCTGGAAGGCGCCGAGGATTTAGGCGGCCTTGATAACCGCACCGCCATAAGGAAAATCTGCGAAAAGCTGGAAGCATTGGGTGCGGGCGCGGCAAAGAAAACCTACCGCATTCGCGATTGGCTTTTCTCGCGCCAACGCTACTGGGGCGAGCCGTTCCCGATTGTCTATGACGACTCGGGCAAAGCGTATCCCGTATCCGAGGCGGATTTACCCATAACCCTGCCCGAGGTTACGGACTTTAAGCCGGTTACCAGTGACGATAAGGACGCCGATCCCGTTACGCCGTTAGGACGCGTTACCGATTGGCTCAAGGTAAAAGGCACGATTCTGCCGGACGGCAGCGTTAAACTTGGTGAAGGCAAAGACGCCAAGACCTTTTCCCGCGACACGAACACCATGCCGAACTGGGCAGGCTCTTGCTGGTATTACATGCGCTACATCTCGCCTAATTACGCTGGCGGCTTTGTTGACGAGGCCGCGGAAAAATACTGGTCGGGCGAGCGTTTCGGCGCTAAAGGCTCGGTCGACTTATATGTCGGCGGCACGGAGCACGCCGTTTTGCACCTGCTTTATGCCCGCTTCTGGCACAAAGTCTTTTATGACTTGGGATTGGTATCCACACCCGAGCCTTTCTATAAGCTGTTTAACCAAGGCATGATAACCGCGGACGCTTATTCCGACTCGCGCGGCTTCTATGTCGAAGTGGACAAGGTGGAAGAAAGGGAAGAGGGCGGCGTTCGCACCGCTTATAATAAAGAAACTGGCGAAAAGCTGACCATTAACCCCGGCAAAATGGGTAAGCGTTACAAAAACGGCGTCTGCCCCGAAGATGTGTGCAACCGCCATTCGGTTGACGCTTTCCGCTGCCACATGATGTTCTTGGGGCCTTTGGAAGCGACTTCACCTTGGCGCGAAACCACTATCGTCGGACAGGAAAGATTCATCGCAAGCGTTTGGGCGCTGGCGCACAGGAAGGATTTGGATACCTCCGATGCTCCCGCAAACAAAGACATTGAACGCCTTGTCCACTCTACCATAAAGGAAGTAACCGAAGACATCAAAAACATAAGGCTTAACACGGGCATAAGCGCACTTATGGTGCTGACCAACGCTCTTGCCGCCGAGGCAAAGCCGAAAAAAGAGCATGTCGAGATTTTGCTAAGGCTCATGCAGCCCTACACGCCTTTTATGGTTGAGGAAATCTATAGCGAGGGCAAGAACTTCAAACTTCCTGCCGGCGTCAAATCCGCCGCTTTCCTTGCTTGGCCGCAGTATGACGAGGAGAAATTACAAGCCGATGAGGTAACTTTGGTCGTGCAGATAAACGGCAAAAAGCGCGCCGAGCTTATCGTCCCCGCTACCGCCACCGATAAGGAAATTGAAGCCGCCGCCATGGATAACGAGACGGTAAAGCGTCACTTGGAAGGCAAGGAAATCCGCCGCATTCTCCACATCCCCAACAAGACCTGCAAGGTGCTGGGCATAGTGGTCGGGTAAAAGCGGATAAAAGCGAATAAAGGCTACTTTTATTTTTTCCTAAAGGCTTCGCCGATTTTCTTATCGGTAGTCCATTGGCTAAGGGAGTAAACCGCCCATAAAGCCGCGGGGAGCCACCCGATAAGGGTGATTTGCAATAGCAGGCACACAATCCCCGCTATCGGACGCCCGATGGTAAAAAACACTAAAAACGGCAGGAAAATCGCAATAAGTAACCTCATTTTTTATCCTTTCATTAAAAAGCAAAAACAAAAACAAACAACAGATAAACTATATCAAACCCATTTTACACATATTTAAACTGGATTTTAAAGTCTATATCCGCTCGCAAAGAGTTTTTAACGGGGCAAGAGTTAGCCGCCGCCTCAATCAGCTTCCTATCATTTTCGGAAAGCAGATTCGACCCCGCCACCGTAACCGTCGCCTTTATCCCGACCAGCTTATGCGCCGGCTTTTCCTGCATCTTTTTCTCCAAGTAGCAAGAAATGTTTCTGGTATTAAGCGGCACCCGCCCCTCTACACTGTTGGAAATGTTGCTGACCATGCACGAACCTAAAGCCATAACCATCAAATCCATAGGGGTAGGATATTCTATGGTTCGCACACTTGTAATTACAATGTATTTACTTTCATCAAGAAAACTATCACAGAAAAGTTCCCCGTTATGCCTAATATTTACGCCCATTTTCATCTCCTTTTCTACATAAAATTATAAGGGTCAACATCAACCTCTACTTTTATACTAGAGGATATTTTTATTTTTGTCAGCCACTCCTTTATGATAGCCGAAAGGGCCACTTTTTTAGGGGCTTTTACCAGAAGGCGGAAGCGATATTTCCCTTTAAGCAAGGCAATAGGCGCGGGCGCCGGCCCCAACACTTCCACCTCGAAAGAAGGCGGAGGAGCGCATTTTGCAAGTCCTCGTGCCGCTTTTAGCGCCGCCGCTTCGTTCCCGCCGCTGATAATCAAGGCTGCCATTTTCCCAAAAGGCGGATACATAAGCATTTCGCGCATTTCGCACTCTGCCGCCATAAAAGCTTCCTCGCTGCCGGAGACCAAAGCCTTTAACACCCCGTTATCGGGCAGATAAGTCTGCAAAAAGGCGGCTCCTTCCTTGCCTTCGCGCCCTGCGCGCCCCGCGACTTGGTTCATGAGTTGAAAGGTGCGCTCGCCCGCTCGCATATCTCCGCCGGCAAGCCCTAAATCCGCATCAATCACGCCGATAAGAGTAAGCAGAGGGAAGTGGTGCCCTTTGGTAAGCACTTGCGTTCCGACGATAATATCCACTTCGTGCGCACATATCCTGTCCAGCACCTCTGCCGCTTTTTTAGCCGAGCCGAGCGTGTCGCTGGTAACCATGGCCGCCCGCGCCGAAGGAAAGCGAATCCTCACTTCCTCAAACACCCGCTCGGCACCGGGACCGCACGACACAAGGCTTTCCTCGGCCTTGCAAGCGGGACATACCGAAGGGATAGGCATAGAGGCATTGCAATGATGACAGAGCATGCGCCCGCTTTGCCGATGCTCCACCATCCACGCCGAGCAGTTAGGACAAGTAATCCTATGCCCGCACGCCCGACACAGCATCAGCGGCGCATACCCGCGCCGATTAAGGAACAGCAGCACTTGCTCGCCACGCTTTAAAGTTTCGGTTATTTCATGCGCCAGCGAAGGCGAAATCCACGAAGGCCGCCCGCCCTCAAGTTTTTCCATTTCCTCTGCCCGCATATCGATAAGGGCAAGCGCTGGCATTTTCGCCCCGAACGCTCGCTCGGACAGCACGACTTCGCCATAGCGCCCCGCGCGGACATTGGCAAGCGTTTCCAAAGAAGGCGTAGCGGAAGAAAGGATAATCGGCACTTTCTCTATAGACGCGCGCAGAACCGCCATATCGCGAGCCTGATAGACGACCCCGTCCTCTTGCTTAAAGGAAGCGTCATGCTCCTCATCAACCACAATAAGGGCAAGATTCTTAAACGGCAGGAAAAGTCCCGACCGCGCGCCGACCAGCACCTTTGCCCGCCCGTCATTGACCGCCTGCCAAGTTTGCCTCCGCACCGCCGGCGTTAAATCCGAATGCCAAAGGGCAGGTTCTACTCCGAAGCGACGCTTGAATCGCTCAAGCCATTGCGTGGTGAGCATAATTTCGGGAAGCAAGACCAACACCTGCCCCCCGCCCGCAAGCGCCTTTTCCAAAGGCTCAAAGTAAACCTCGGTCTTGCCCGATCCGGTAAGCCCTTTGAGCAACGTGGCAGAATACCCGCCGCCTACCTTTGCCGCAAGCGCCGCCGCTGCCTTTTCTTGCGAAGGCGTAAGAGCGACTCTGCCTTGTCCGCTAAGCTTCGGCAAAGCAAAGTCAAACACGCGTGACGCCTTTGTCACTCGCACTTTTTTAAAGGCATCGGGCACGCTCATTGCCATTTTAAGCACCGCTCCGAACGGCGCGACATTATAATCCGCCACTTTGCGCAAGAACCGTAGCATAGCGGGAGAAAAGACCCCTTCCGCCACCTTTCCCGAAAGGCTTTTAAGCCGCGCCTCGGGCACTTCGGATTTGTCCGCAATATCCACCACCACGCCCAGCACCGACTCGCGGCGAAACGGCACGGACACTATATCGCCCACCGTCACGGATACTCCGTCCGGAACCTTGTAGTCATAGGCGTCAAGAAGAGGCAGCGGCAGCGCAACAACAGCTATATTTTTCTTTGTTTTAAGCATAAAAGGACTATACAATACAAAAAATCATAAAGGAATAACGATTTGCCGAAGGAAAACTTGCCCATAGCTCCGAACATAGTGTTCACCGCCAAGCCCGACCTTATAAAGACGCTGGGCGAATGGCTTACTTTTCTTAAATCAACCAAGCGCTTCAGCATAAATACGGTCCAGTCCTATGGCTTTGACATGGCGGCTTTTTTGAGCTTTTACAAAAGGTATAAAGGCGCCGAGCCGGGGCTGAGTGACCTTTTGGTAATGGATATCCACGACTTTCGCTCTTTCCTGTCCGACCGCACCGAGGAAGGGCTTTCTCGCACTTCGCTCGCACGGGAAATGTCCACCCTTCGCAACTTTTTCCGCTGGCTGGATAGGTCGGGCAAGGGTAAGAATAAGGCTATCTCTGCCGTCCGCTCGCCTAAAATCCCGCGCTTTATTCCTAAGCCCATACCGGAAGGCGAGGCTATAAAGACCATAACCTCTGCCGCCGAGCTATACGATGAGCCGTGGCTGGGCAAAAGGGACGCCGCCTTATTCGCGCTTTTATACGGGTGCGGCTTGCGTCTGTCCGAGGCGCTTAATATGAACATCGGCGACATTCCCGCGGGCGAGGAAATGACCATCACCGGTAAAGGCCGAAAACAACGAATTGTTCCCGTCCTACCGTTTGTAAAGGAGCTTATAAATGATTATCTTGCGACCTATCCCATCCGCCCGATAGCGGACAAAATGCCCCTGTTCATCGGCAAAGGGAAAGGGCGGCTTAATCCCGGTGTCGTCCAGCGCCAAATGCGAAGGCTGCGCGGCTATTTAGGGTTGCCGGAAAGCGCCACTCCGCACTCGCTGCGCCATAGCTTCGCCACGCACTTACTATCCGCAGGCGGCGATTTAAGGACGATACAGGAGCTTTTAGGGCATGCCTCGCTTTCCACCACACAAAGATATACCGAGGTCGACTCCGAGCGTTTAAGCAAGGTTTATAACGCCGCCCACCCGAGAGCAAAAAGGTTTAAGGGCTAAAGTTGCCCCTCCCTAGCCCTCCCCATAGAGGAGGGAACCTTAAACCTACTTAAATGTCCACACCAGATTGTTAGCGTTTTCGCTGGCACAAGCGTTGTTAGCGTCAGACACCGTGGGCTTTATCCGCACATTATCGCTAAGCCCGTTCACAATGGTGCCACCCACTGCCAAGCTTTCAAAAATGGCACTTTCGCCCCAATTTACTTGGGCAAGCTTGATACAAGCCGCCTTTTCCACATTGTTAAGGAAAATCTGGTAGCGAGAGCTGTCGCCCGTCTTTTGCGCTATTTTCCAAGAATCGCCGACCGGCGCCGCCACGCAAGCCTCGTCTCCGGTTTTGGTAGAATCATAATACTCGGCGGAAAGGTAGCCCAAATCGCCCAGCTTTTTACAAGAAATGTCGGCAAAATCATCACTGTAAAGTCCCTTTACCTGAGTTGATATAAGCTGGATCATGTCAGTGGCTTTGTTGACCTTATGGCTTTTCATCGCGACCGAGTAGCCCGCAATACCGCCGGCGGACAGCACGCCGACAATCGCCAGCACGCCCAGCATTTCAATCATCGACCGACCGTTTTGATTTTGTCCTAGCATAGTCCTTCCCTCCTATATCTTTCCTTAAATCCTAAACCGTAAACCTTAACCCGTAACCCTACTTAAATGTCCATATCATCGAGCTGCCTTGCTTGCATTGTTCGACCACTGTTTCCACGGGCGGCGCGACAGCGGGGCTGGAAACCAAAACCTCCGCTCCTTCCGACCCGACCTTTAAGTTAACAAAAGTGCCGGAATCGCCCCAATACGCCCGCGCAAGCTTAGTGCAAGGCGCAATCTCCACGCCTTTTAAAGCGATGGTGTAAAACTTCTGCGAAGGCGAGGTAATCGTCCATTCCGTCCCTACGGGCGGATTCTGACAAGCCCCGCTGCCGGAAACATATCTTTCGTCCAGCACCCCGATGCTTTTTAGGACGGCGCAGTTAAGGCCGGTGTATTTTTCGTTAAAAGTCGTGCGTATCTGCACCGAAGTCTTTTGAATCAGGTCCAAAGCCTCATTAGAGTGAAAGGATTGCATGGCGACGGTATATCCGCCGATAGCGCCCACGGACAGCACGCCGATGATGGCAAGCACGCCCAGCATTTCAATCATTGATCGCCCGTTTTGATTATTCTTGTTTACCATCATTGAACACATAGAAAGACCTCTGTCTTGAACATAAGACAGATTATAGCACAAAAATTCTTAATAACATATAAATAAAAAGACAGGCGAGTAATGACCCCGCCTGCCTCTATTATTAAATAATCAAGCGACTATTTGAAAACGAATTCCATCGCCGCATCGTCGGCTGCCGGAGAGCAAGCCGTAGAAGCATTTGCATCTGCGATAGAGAAAGGCAATTCAGCCTTTGTCTTAGTCGTTGTTCCAGCCTTAATGCTTACGATATCGGAACCCCAGTTAGCGGTTGCAAGCTTAATGCAAGCGGACTTTTCAACATCGTTCAAGACGATTTTGAAAGCATCGCTTTCAGTGCCTTCACCACCGGCGCCGCCTTCAATAGTCATAACAAACGGAGAATCACCGGTAGTAATACCGACCTTACCAAGGTTTGTTTCGTTGATAACGGTATTACCCGCGGGATAAACGCCGTTAAAGACGGTCTTCATCTGGGTAGAAACCATTTGCACGACTTCGGAAGCCTTGTTAGCCTTGTAGTTCTTCATCGCCATGGAGTAACCTGCGATACCACCGGCGGAAAGAACGCCGATGATGGCAAGAACGCCAAGCATTTCGATCATTGAACGACCGGATTGCGTATTCTTTAACATTTGAACTAACTCCTAATTAAAAACCTAACAATAACCGAGCTTTGAACTAGTCAAAAGTCCAAACAACGGTGTTGTCATCAGCATTGTTACAGGAAGTAAGCGCATCTGCCATGTTTGCGACAGCGTTACCGCCGACTTCTACGGTTGCACCACCCCAGTTAGCAGCGCTGAGCTTGATACAAGCGGACTGCTCAACATTAAGCATTGTAAGAGTAAAGTGCTTAACATCATTGTCCACTTCAGCAACGGTAATGTTTCCGAAAGGCGATGTGAAGTCAGAGCCGAGAGCGGTCATATCATTTGCGCTGATGTTGGTATAGTTACCATTGTAGATGGTTTTGGCTTGAGTAGAAAGCATTTGAATAACTTCCATTGCCTTGTTAGCTTTGTAGTTTTTCATAGCCATAGAGTAACCTGCGATACCACCGGCAGAAAGAACACCAATAATAGCAAGAACACCAAGCATTTCGATCATTGAACGACCGGATTGTGTATTTTTTAACATCGTATATTAACTCCTAATAAAAAATTTCTCCGAAATAACACGAATGTGTTATGAAAGCGAACCTAACAACAAAAGATTAACAACTAATAAACAAGGTTGCAAATAATTTTTAAGGGCTCTTAAAAAAACAAACAAAAAAGAGCCGAAGCGTCCAAAAATCGCACCGGTGAGGGTAAAGAAAAGGCGCGGGGAAAAGGCGCGGGGAAAGGGGGCAGAGAGGCAGAAAAGGGGCAAAATGCCCCTAATCATAAGGAATACCGCCGCTTATCCGATGGCTCTGGCGATTTGATCCTGCATATCAAAGGTGCCCATAACGACCCAGCCGACGACGGCGATAACCGCCAAAATCGCCACGGTATTAAGGACCGCCGCACGCTTTTCAATCTGATCCAAGCTCTGTTCAAGCCAATCGTTCGCCATTTTGTTAAGCGCTTCTTGGAAGTTGTCGAGCTCGGAATAAATACGCAAGTCGCCGATAATTTCCTTATCGGGGAAGCCGTAGCGCGTTTTAAGCAGCGCATCACCGATGTTGTCACCGTTGTTAATGAATACCAAGGCTTTATCTATGCGCTCCAGAAGATAGGGGTTAGAATCCGCTCTTAAGGCGCGCATAGCCTTTGACACGGGCGTTCCCGCCTTTACCAAAGCGGCAAAGGTAAGCAGCCAGCTTACACCCACATACACGCGGTAAAGCGACCAAGGCGGATACTTATCAAACCAAGCCCTTGTGATACCTTTCCACCTCGGCAGAGTAATGTAAATGGTAAAGAATATCGTAGGCAGGAACAAGAACGCCGGCAACCAGTTCTCGGTCACCCAGTTCGACAGCGCAATCAAATCTCCGCTCATTCCCGTCCAGCGAATATTAGGCGCCGCGTCGACCATAGGCGGCACCAGATACGCACCCACGCCGTAAATAATAAGCACGGTCATAAGCGACAAGAACGCGGGATAAAGCACGGCATTGATAATGGGACCGGTCATTTTTGCCGCACCTTCGGTCACTTTGATAAGGTTTTCCAGGGCTTCGTCCAAGTCAGACACATCGCCCGTCGACAGCATCAAGCACTCACGCGAAGGAGCCCACCCGCGCACTGCGGCGGAAAAAGTTTCACCGTTGCCAAGAGCCCTTGACCACGCCATAACCGCGACCGCCAAAGGATTGCTTGCATCTTTGCCGCCGTCGGACAGAATCTCATACATACGATCCAAGGAATCCATAAGCGAGAAGCGGTTGCGGATAAGCGACATCATCTTGCGGTAAATCCTAAGGCGACCTTGATTATTCATTCTGCACCGCACTTTAGCATACGCTTCAAACAACCTGCCGAAGAAGGTCTCGTTGCCCCCCGTCGGCATTTTTGTATTTTGCTCAGGCTCTTCAAGTATGCTTTCCGCCATGGCAGAGTTGGCAACATCGCTCGCCTTATTATCCGTGGCGATATTAGGATTTTGCTTAAAACGTCTTCTCATATCCCAAAACTCCCTGTTAAAAAGCCTTAACCCTTAACCCTTAACCCTTAAACTTTAACCCTTAACCCCGCCTAATACACGGCCTTTTCGTCCAAAAGTCCGCACCATCTTTCTATTTCTTCAACATCAATATCACCGATGAGCATTTTTTCCAAAGCATTTTCTTTTAGCGTGCGTCCGCCGAGTTCGGTAGTCCAGTAATCCGTGGCTTTTTTGGTTTCGTTGTTAATCAGAAGCTCCAAGAGTTTGGCGTCGGGGATAACCATTTCACCCACTGCCGTTCTGCCTTTCACCCCTTTGTGGTTACAGAAGGAACAGCCCGGACCGCGTAAGAAGGCTTGCGACAAGCCGAACTCGTCAAACGCCTTGTAAAGACGCTTTACTGCGGGGTGATTAGGTTGCTCTATCGCCGGAATACGGCAGTAAGGGCAAAGCTTACGGAACAATCTTTGCGCCACCATACCTTTGATGATGCCGGGGTCTTGCAGTTTAAAAGGCTCCATTCCCATATCGCGAAGACGCATTAAAACCGCAGGCGCCGAGTTGGCGTGAAGCGTCGTCCACACGGCGTGACCGGAAAGCGCGCCTTTAAACGCCAGCTGCGCCGCCGCCAGCGTTCGGATTTCGCCTATCATCAGCACATCGGGGTCGGAACGCAGGGTAGCTGCCAAGGCCTTGGTGAACTCGATATCTTTTTCCGCATCGGTAGGAGCGTTGGTAACGGGCATTTGCCGCGCGCCCGGAATGGGATATTCGGGAGGATCTTCCACCGTTAAAAGGTTCGACTCGTAGTTTCTTTCTTCCAAGAGCCTTATCATATTGCGCTGCAAGGTCGTAGACTTGCCCGAGCCCGTAGGTCCGGAAATAATAATCATACCCGTAGGCACCGAGCGCAAACGGAAGAAAATCTCTTCATCGCGCTCGCTGTAACCGAGAGCGGCAAGGGAATTCGCCTCGGACCCTTCGTCCGAATACAAAAGCCGCATAACCAAATAGCGACTGCCGAACGCGATAGGGTTAAATTGCAAACGAATACCCAGCACATTTTTGGGAAGGAGCAATTTGCCCTTTGACCCGCGCAGGGGAGTAGTGCCGAGCTTCTGCGCCGCTTGATGCTCGCTTTGCGCATAGTTAGCATCGGAAATATCTGCCGAGGAGAACGCCGCTCTCACAAACGACTCGCCCCAGTCTTTAGAGTATTCAATCTCGGTTTGCATTAAGCCGTTAAGGCGGAACATGACCGTAGTTTTGTCGGCGACGACCACATGCACATCAGACACTCTGATTGCGGCAGCGCGAGCGATAATCGTGACGAAGTCCTTTTGCATTTGCAACTGGTCGTCGCTGTCCGCCGAACCGATGGAATAAGAAGTATTAAGCGCTTTTTCATAAATGGCGGTAATGAGCTCTTGCGGGATATACTCGGGCTTTCCCACCTGCAAGCGCCGCTTGCGAGCCAGCACCTCAAAGCTCAACACGCGCCCGTCGAACTTATGCGCTTCGGAAACCAAAAACCGCCCGTTGGAGAAAAGCGCAAGCAAAGAGCGCTGGTCCTCTTTTATGGGGAAAGAGCCGTTCGGAGCCGTGACGCAAGTCACTCCTTCAACGAACAAACTGCGCATAAGCGCATCAACTTTTGCCGCGGATATCTGCCCACCGCTTGCCGGAGCTGCCCCGGCTGTCGCCGCACCCGCACCGCCGGGCGCAGGAGTAACGGGAGCCGCCGAAGCCGCAGGAGTAACGGCGGGGGTAACTGGAGAGGCAGGAGTAACTGGAGAGGCAGGAGTAACCGGCGCCGTGCCGCTTTTTTGCGCACCCGTCCCCGCACCTGCGCCTGCACCGACCTTTGCACTTTCCGCACCGACCTTTGCGCCGGAGCTCGCACCGTCTCCCGCACTTTGCGGAGTTCTTATGACATCAGGCTTAACGGCTTTTTGAGAGGAAACAGGCGCAACCGCGACATCTGATGATTTGTTTTTATCATCAGCCTCGGACTGATTTTTGACCTCTTTCGCACTCATTCATACACACTTCCACGACACTTTTAAAAAGCTTTGTTAGCAAAGCGCAACACTCACCACACTCGGCACCTAGGGCATAATTCCGGGGCCGGAGCTTCTGACCGAACCGCCCGAGCGAGGAAGCGCTGCCCCTCTGGTTCCCGTGCTTTCCGTAAAGAGCAGGAATTCGGACTCTTTGCCTCTGGTTACTTCAACCGAAGTAGTGGTTATTTTGGAAACTTTGTATCCGTTTTTCAAAGGATGCCCGACGGTAACATTGAAGCTGCCTCTGTCCGATTGCAAGACCGCGGCAAGCTCGCCGTTAATACCTTTTACTTCGTTGACCGTGTATAAGGTGGTTATCTCTTGCTCTTCAATATTGGGCTTCTTGATGCTTGCGCCAAGCCTTTCCTCTTCTCTTTTCCGTGCAAGCTCCTCTTGCTCCATTTCCCACTTTACGCGGTCACGAGAGATTTGCTCGCGTCTTTCCATTTCGTCCATTTGATTTTTGCGAAGATCCGCCTTTGCCTTTTCAATATCGGAAAGGAGCCTTTCCCTCTTTGCTTTCAAGGTTAAAAGGGCCGTTTCGCGCTCAATCGCCGCCATTTCTTTGAAGATGTCATCATCAACTCCGCCCAGTATCTGCTCGGAAGGCATGGCAGCATCTTTGCCGCCGATTGCCGCAGGTTGTGCCGTGCCGAAAATGTCCAGCTCGTCAAAGGATACCGTCGCCGTTTCGGGCGCAGGGACCGCAGGAGCCGCATTCGCCGCCGCCGCTGCATCTGACGCCGGATCTGTCATGGCAGGGGCCGCTCCACCGAGCGTCGCATCCGGCACTATATCTGCCGGTATAACCGCGTCAAAAGCCGCCGGCTGAGGCATTCCCGATACACCCGCATCTTGAGCGTAAACTACACTTGCTCCGCAAGTCAAAACCAGCGTCGCAAAAACTATTTTTGCTTCAATTTTTCTTACCATAGATACGTCCCTCATATTTCCAATTGTTACTAGCGGTATTATAAACCAAACCTGTCAGTTCCAAAGCGCCGAACTTGTCAAAAAAGTGATTCCACTCCGACACGGGCAACGCTGACGAAAATCCGAAATTAACATAAGAAAAGCCTTCCGCGCCATCACCGAGAGCGGCCTTCGCCTCGGGTTTTAACTCGGTCACGCTAAGTTGCACCGGTATGTTCACGGCTTGGAAAATATCCGTAAGGTCGTCGGTTATCTCTTGCGTTGTCAAAGTAGGCGCCGACGCCGCTTTTCTTAAGTTGTTAAACTGTATAGTTCCGGTTGCCGAGCGTCCGCCCGCCGCGACCGTATAGTGCAAGCCGTCAATGTTATACCGCTTCATTCCGGTCATAAAGTTGCCGACTCTGCCCCATTGCATGGTCCAGCCGGTGGAAAGTCCGGTGAGCTGGCACTTGACATCGCCCATCACCCACCCCGGCACCGTAGCCGCCACCAAAAGCGCGGTTGAATCCGAGCACGCCTTTATAAACTCGCTGGGGACAACCAAGTCCTCCCACGGCATAGGCACTTTAACTTCCTTAGGCGCCTCCACCACGGGCTTTACCACCGGAGGCGGAGCTATAACTTCTCTTATGACTTCCGAGCTTCCGAACATATAGGATAAAAGCGAGAAAGCGCCCCAGCCGATTAAGACCACCGCGGCAACCAGTATTGATACCGTCTTAATGCTGAGCTCTTTTTTAAGCTTCAAAAGCTTTACTTTGGGAGCCTTGGCAAACACTTCATCAAGGCTTCTTTCCTCGGTGCCGTCAATCTGCCACGAAGCGGGAGCAACACGCCGACCCCAATCAGGCACCGCCATCATTGATACAAAGTTGCGCTTGGCATCGTCCTCGTTAAGGTAAAGCATATCCTCTTCGGACAAAATCAAGTCGTTACGCACGGCAATAAACCACCAGCCCTCGGGGACTTTAAACACCGACACCGAAGAAGGAACATCGGAGAAAGCCTCAACCAAAGAAAGCGCCGCAACCGGCATTCCCGCGCGATGTCCTTCCGAGGAAATGCCAAGGCCGTATTGCGGCATTCCCGAAGGACGAATTACATATAAGTCCGCATTGTCCAAGACATTTTCGGCTGTTTCGCGCACTTCCGGCAAAGGATTGTCGGGGTTTTGCAAAGGCTGCCAGAAAATGCTGGTCGCATACACCGTCCCGTTAACGGTAATCGTAGCGCCCCAAGGATCTTCCTCTTCACCCTCTGCCGCCACTTTCTCGGGCGCGGGATAATTCGGACCGGAATCCTCGCTTTCCAAAGGAGGATTGGCACTGGGCGCCGTGATATCAACGGGCATTTGTGCCGCCATAGGATCATTGACTTGAGCTTGCTGAGCAGTGGCATCAGCCTGCGGAGCATTCCCGCCGAACAAGGCAGAAGGCTCATCGGAGAAAGAAACCTCGGCAGGAGCGGGAGC
>CACZRW010000045.1 GCA_902783675.1 uncultured Pseudomonadota bacterium
AAGGACACTTTGGAAAAGATTGATGACACCATCGAGCCCGAATACACGGGCGACATTCCGAGCATTCCCAAAAACGCGCCTTCATCTTCGGACGGCCAGCCTTCGGACATTGACACCGACTTTGAATACGAGTTTTACGAGCTGGACGAAAACGGCAACCTCGTGCCCTTTAATCCCGAGCTGAACCCCGATGTTGAATACGAAATCGTTGAGAATATAGAGGAGGGCAGTGATCGCCTCGCTTCCTTTGCCAAGACCGAACAGCTTGCCGCTCCCGACATTACCGCATCGCTGGAAGATTTAGAGGACATTAAGCCTGAGCCTGCACCTGCGCCTGCGCCCAAGTTTGAGCCCGCGCCCAAGTCCGAAGATAAGACAAAGCCCGAGCCTCTGTCGGACGCTCCCGTAAACCCAAAAGGCAAAATTGACTTTGAAGGCTTGTTTGAGGAGGACTTTGACGCCACCGACTACGATATTATCAACGATTACCCTTCATCGTGGATAAATAATTTTGCCTCGACTTCCTCGCCCGAACCGGCTGCCGACAGGCTTTTTGCGCGTGATGTTGATTTAGATGTGTATGAAGAGGAAAACTCTCTCGCCTCGCACTTAAAAGAGCAAAAGCCCGCCAAGGCTTCTAAATCCGCAAAGGCTTCTAAATCATCTGCTAAGTCTGCCAAGCCCGCTAAGCCCGCCAAGTCGCAAAAGCTTTTGACAAGCAGCACCAAGGCCATAGGCCACGCGCCCGCGAAAAAGGAAATAACCTATGCCGCCCCCAAGCAGCTTGCCGCTCCCTCCGCGCCCGAGAAGGAGCCTCCGCCTCAGCCTAAAACCAAAGCCAAGGCGAAAACCGAAGCTAAGACAAAGGCAAAGGCTAAGCCTAAGGCAAAAGCAAAAACCAAAGTTAAAGCCGAGAAGATAAAGCAAAAAATAATCTCTGCCCCGCGCGCCAAAGCAAAGGCAAAGGATAAAAGCGCCGCAAGCCAAAGCAAAGAGGATGGCGCCAAGGTCGGCACCAAAAGCTATTGGATAAAGAACAAGTCCCAAAAAGCCGTCTCGCCCGCGCCAAAGAATAAAAAGCGCCCCTTCGTCATCATGTTCAGCGACAGCGAGGCGGACCCCGAGAAAATTGAAATTGACTAAACGCCGGACTCTATCCGCCGGCCGCCCGCTTTTTTTTTCATAAAAAATTGTATTTTTGCTTTTGAAACAGTTGAACATTTAAAAAACTACCTTTAGTATGGATAAATCAAGGCAAACTAAAGTATGGATTTGTGTTTATGACCGAAGAAGAAACCCAAGCACTAAACGCTCTGATTCCATTGATTCTCGAGTATCGCGATGACATACAAATCCTCACCACTCTTTCGGACGAGGCGGAAAAGGCGTTTGGCAGTAACTGGCGCGAAATAATCCCGCCTTTGTTTAACGATTTAAAAAACAATAATGTTGAGACGCTTAAAACTAACTTCCGCCGCGCGCTGGATTATGAAAACTCGGTATTGGCGTGGAATGAGGCAAACACTTTCCTTTCCGGCGATGTTAATCTTGAGCACTTAAAGGCAAGGATCCCCGCCATTGAGCATTGGCTTGCCATTTTCGGTGATGCCGGCAAAGATGTTGTTGATCGCCTTAAAGCCATGCTCGCCGAGGGCGAAGCAAACGAAGTAGCTCCCAGCGAATACACGGACATATCGGACGCCAATGTCGTCATTGAGGGCTTTTCCAAAGAAGTCTCCTTTAACTTTCAATACTTTTTAAGGCTTGAGCACTACTACGATCAGACCATATCGCGCGTCGGTGCTCGTTGTGTCCAGCTTGGCGGCATTGAGATGAGCCAGTATCCGCAATACGGCTATGTCCTGGATGTTTTGGACGAGCTCATTACGCTTGGCACCACGCTTTTGACCGACCCCGCCTACGCTCCGCTTGTTGAGGGCAGATTCCCGGGCTCGCGTCCCGAGCTTGAGAAAAAGGTCGCAAACTATAAGCGCGAGTTGGAAGCGAACGCGCCTCCCGAAATGGTTGATGATGCTATGAGCGCGGCAAAATTAAAGGCGGAATTGGGCGCCATTGACGACTCCGAGGATAATATGCCGATAGGTCCCGCTCCCGATGGCTTTGAGCCTATTCCCGATTTGGGCGACTACACACCCAAAGCGGACATTGGCGCCATTCCGACTCCGGCTCCCGCATATCCCGCGGACACTGCGACCCCTGCCGCTCCTGCCGCTCCCGCCGCTCCGGTTGAGCCTGTGAAAGAAAGTTCTGTATCTGCTGCTTCAAATGTGCTAGAAAATGCAGATACTACGGTAAACAAAGCTGTTGCGCCTGCTCCCGCTTCGGCTTAAAAGGTGTGTTAGATTGAAACGAACAGAAACAGAGAAGGTTAAAAAATGATAGGGAAAACATTTAGATTAGGCTTTATTTTTTGTGCATTTGTCGGTCTTTGCGCCATAAGCGCTGTTGCCCACGCCGAGGAAGAAGTTATTCCCTCGCCATTTCCCAACATGGAAGTAACGACACCCAGAACAACCCGCTCTGCCGAGCTGTTCAGTGTTGAGGCGGCTTCGCGTTGCTCGGTTCGCTTCGACGAGCAGGATTTGGTAACCACCGTTCCTTTTAAGGACAAGGCCTTCCGCCTTGTTTCCGAAGTTCCGACCGACGCGCTGCCAAGGTTCATGGTGACCGGCTTTACCTTCTCATCTTTGCCTGTTGACAAGGCGCTTTATAAGCTTGTTCACGAAGCGGGTATTCAAGTTGTTGCCGCCAGCGGCGTCTATCCCGTAGTCTCGGGCAAGGACTTAAAGGGCGACTTGACTGCGGTCATAAACAAAATCACTTCAACCGCAGGCGTGTTTTATTCTTACGACGCCAAGAAAAAATACTTGAAAGTTTTGCGCACCGGCAAGTTCAGACTTTATGTTCCGAACTCTCGCCTTGTTATGATAGCGGTGCTTGACACTCTGCGCGGTTCGGGCGTCAGAGATGTTTTCCCCGATTGGGAACATAATACCATTTCCTTTACCGGCGACGGCTTCACCGAGAAAAAGATTGCCAAGCTGGTCGGTGATTTCGGTGACGGCACTTCAATTGTCGCTTTTGATGCAACTCTTTACCGCATTACTCCGAAGCCCGGCTTTCCCGCCATTAACTGGCAACGCTTGGTCGATCGCTTCGGAGCGGACAGCATCAGAAGCAGCACGAAAAGCATCTTAGGCCGCATGATAGTTTCTTCGGACGGCGAGATAAGCAACAAAGCCTTTATCGACTTTGTAAGAAGGCAGGCAAATCTGACTTTGCTTTCTCAAGGTTTGGTCATGGTTCCCGAAAACTGGCGCTCGCGCTTTGACATAGGTCGTTGCGGCAGCATCACAAATCCCGAATCCGGCGTATCTATTTTGGTCAGGGCAAATGTTCAGAAAAGCGGCATAATCACGGGTTCGCTTGCGCTTGATACCAAAGGGGGCGAGCTTACCAACTTTCCGTCCTTTACGGCCGACATCGGCGACAGTATGCTTATTTTCGGCATTCCCTCGGGCGTTATTTCTCCGGCCGCAAGCGGTGCCGAGATTGCGCTTTTGCTGAGTCCGAAAATCATTCGCATTGTCAAGGAATCTTACAGTTGGTAAGAATACGGCCGGCATGAATAAGCAACAAAGGCGGACAATATAAGGCAACAATTAGCATAAGAAAGGCGGGTTTTTAAAACAATGGAGCAAGATACAAAGGCGACGGTGAAAAGAAAGGTCATCAAGGTGGTTAAGACGACCAAACCTGCCGCACCTGCCGCTACGCCTGCGGCAGAGGAAACGATGCCCGTTCCGACTCCTGCGCCCGAGCCCGCACCGACGCCCGCCGCACCGGCTCCTGTGGTTGAGAGTGTCGCGCCCGCACCGACTCCTGCATCGGCTCCCGCCCCAGCCCCTGTGGTTGAGGAAATAGCTCCTGTAGCGACTCCTGCCCCCGAGACGACTCCTGTAGTTGAGGAAGCCGCCCCTGCGCCTGAGCCGACTCCTGCTCCCGAGCCCGCACCGACGCCCGCACCAGCCCCTGTGGTTGAGGAAATAGCTCCTGTAGCGACTCCTGCTCCCGAAACGACTCCTGTGGTTGAGGAAGTCGCGCCTGCGCCTGTGCCACCCGCACCTGAACCTGCACCTGTGGTTGAGGAAGCCGCTCCTGCGCCTGTGCCACCCGCACCTGTGCCTGCACCTATGCCGCCCGCGCCTAAAGAGGCTCCCGCTCCCGTAGCGGAGAAGCAAGCACCGGCGCCGACGCCTGTGGCAAAAGAAGTCGCACCGGCTCCCGCACCCAAAGCGGAGCCTGCTCCCATAGCGACTCCTGCTTCTGCCCCTGCCTCTGCTTCTGCCACTGCCGCTGCTCCTGCTCCCGTGGCTAAACCGACTCCGGCAAAAACGAAGCCGAGGATTGCTTTTGCTCCGCCTCCCGTAAAGGCACCCGCTCCCGCCGCTGCCGCTTCTGTGCCGCTTCCGCCGCCGCCCGCGCCTGCCGTTGCTCACGAATTCACCGAAGTCGCTCCCACTGCGGACACGAGCGGTCCCGCGTCTGCCGCCTTTGCGGAAGATGAGGGCAAGGCTTCGTTTAACCTTTCCATGAACGACAATTTTGCCGAGCGTTTGAACCTTCCGCAAAAGGTCCTTTCTACCAAGTTTATGGCGATTTTGATGAGCGGAATATTCTTTTTCGGCCTTCTCCTGGGCATCTTCATGTTCGGAGGTTCTTCGGGAAGCGAGCCGCAAAACACTCAATTCACCATTGGTTACATCGTTACCAACCCCGAGGTTCCCGTCGGCCGTCCTCGTTGCGGTGCTGCCGAGCAATCTCAAGGCTGTGTGCTTTATATTCAGAACAACAAAAACCGTGAGATAGAGGCAAAGGACTTCTACCCCTTGGTAATGCAGCTGACCGGCATGCAACGCTTCCAAATTGAAACTGGCAACATGCGCTATGCTCACAAGTCCATTAAGCCCGGCTGGATAGCCCAATTCAACATCCCCCCGGCATCGAAATAATGAGTAATTAGGAATTAGGAATGATTGCGTTTTTGCTTCCCGCAAAAACAACTTTTATTTTCTCATTCCTCATTTCTCATTCCTCATTTTCTTAACCTTTCCTTCACGCATATTTTGTATGCTTGCTCCAAACTATGGAAAAACAGGCGAGAAACTATGCAGCTTAAATCTGAAAAAGATTTTATTGTCAGCATTCCCAAAGAAAGGCGCATCTGGGTAATAGGTGCGATTTACGGCGACTCCGCACGCCTCGGTGCTTTGCACGAGAACATTTTATCCCTTTACAAAAAGGGCGATGTCATCGTCTATCTTGGCAACTTCATGGGTTACGGTCCCGATGTCGGCGGCGTCTTGGACGAGGTTTTTTGCTTTAAAAAGATACTTATCGACAAGATGGGCTCTAACCCCGAGGACATAATTTACCTGCGCGGCCAGCAAGAGGAAATGTGGAAAAAGCTTCTAACCTTGCAATTCGCCCACCGTCCGGAAAACATTTATCCGTGGATGATAGAGCACGGCATCGGCGCATCGATATCAACCTATGGCGTTTCTCCCGACGAAGGTTACGCAGCCATGCGTCGCGGCTCGGTTGGCATATCGCGCTGGACCGCCGAGCTGCGCAATTTGCAAAACGACTCGCACGGGCATACCGAGGTCCTTAATTCTTTAAAGCATGCGGCGATAACCAATGACGGCAGGCTCTTGTTCGTGAGTTTTAGCATAGATCCTTCGGTGCCGCTGGCATCGCAGGGCGATGTCTTTTGGTGGGGCTCGTCAGTTCCCATTACGCCGGACAGGCCTTATGAAAAGTTTTCGCTGGTAGTTCGCGGCGAAAGCAATCCCGCAAATTACGGAGTGCATAATTACCCCTACTATCTGCACATTAACTCCGCAGGCGGTCGCGGCGGCCCCTTATATGCCGTAGTGCTTGAAGACGAAGTCCCCACGAAAGTAATAGAGCTGTAGGTTTAAGGGTTAAAGTTTAAGGGTTAAGGTTAGTTTATAAGGTGATAAGTTTATAAGTTGAATCAGGAATGACTGCGTTTTTTCATTCCTCTTTCCTCATTTCTCATTCCTAATTTCTTTTAGGTGTTTGTGTGGATTATTTTCACCAAGCGATCGGCAGCGTCAGTGGCGTTGATTTTTTCAACCGCGGCATACTCGGAAACCAAGCGGTCAAACGCCTGCTCATAAATAATGCGCTCGGAATAAGATTGCTCGGACTGGTCCTCGTCCCTGTGCAAATCGCGCACAACCTCGGCAATAGCGACGGGGTTACCCGAGTTGATTTTAGCTTCATATTCTTGGGCGCGGCGCGACCACATGGACCGCTTTGCCTTAGGCTTACCTTTCAGCGTAGTAAGCACCGCCCCGAAAGAGTTGCGATTGGAAATCTTGCGCAGTCCGGCGGAGTCCGCTTTTGTCATGGGAATCCTAAGGGTCATTCTGTCCTTATCAAAGTTAACCACGATAAGCTCAAGCTCGCACCCCGCGACGCAGTCTTTACTTATGTCCTGCACTTTACCCACGCCGTGGGTAGGATACACAACAAAATCGCCGGGATTATAAGTAGTCTTTGCCATTATTTTTATTTTTCTCCCTTAATTTTCCAAAGCATTCCTTGTGTATAGCACAATTTTCCCAAAAAATCCACCTCTTTTTTTGCCATTTTTTCTCCCTTTGTCCAAAGTTTGACATTTTCCCGAAAAAATCCTATAAACTCCCTCTAAAAATTAAAGGTGAATAAATGAACGGCACTCGCCATTTAATAATTTTAGACGATACTCTCATTTTAAATAAGTTCAGCTCGTCAAGGATATGCTATCTTCACCCGCAGGACAGCGGCAAAATTATTAAAATAAACCGCGCCGAGCGCAGAGGTAAAAGTATTGATTTCAACGCGTTGGAATTCAAGGCTTACCAAGCAATGAGCGATAGGCTTAAAGCCTTTTTCCCGAAGTGTTACGGCTACGAAGATACCAATCTTGGCAAAGGGCTGGTGTTCGAGCGCATTATCGACCACGCCGAGCCAAAGGATAAGGATGGGGAAAAGCGCTTTCCTCCCGTTTTGAAAAGGCTTATAAACACCGGCTCGCCTCTTTTAACCCAAGAATTATTGGACAAGTTAAAGGAGTTTTTCACCCTTTTGGAAAAGGAAAAAATCTGCTCTAATTCCCTGCAAGCGGAAAACATTGCCGTGCAAACCATGGAAAACGGCGAGACAAGGATTATTTCTCCCGATTGCAAATTGACCGAACACCGCGAATTAATCCCCGTTTGCTACATTCCCTTTTTCTTAAAGATGAAGATTCGCCGCCGCGGTAAACGGACGCTGGATTTAGTGGCAAAGAATATTCATAAATAAAATCCCTTTTTGGCGAGATTCGGCTCTTTCTTTTTCACCTATCGTGATATAAGATGCGAGTCACTATGGAGAAAATGCAAAAAGAAGACAGGACAGAAACGCGGGAAGTCCCTCAAAATCTTGACGCGGAGCAGGCTTTGCTGGGCGCCTTGCTTGCCAACAATCGTGCGCTGGAGAAGGTGGGCGACTTTTTGCGCCCCGAGCATTTTGCTTACGCTCCTCACGGTAAGATTTACGCCGCGATTGTAAGCCTTATAGAAAGGGGACACATTGCCGACCCTCGCACTTTGAACGGCTATTTCGCCTCGGACGATTCTTTGAAAGAGGTGGGCGGTGCCGAATATCTGATGAAGCTGGCGTTAAGCTCGGTCACGATTATTAACGCCGCCGACTACGGCCGCCAAATCTTTGATAGGTATTTAAGGCGCGAGCTGATAGACATCGGCTATAACATCGTGAACGACGCCTTTGAGATAAAGCTGGACTCGGACGCCATGGACCAGATAGGCAAGGCGGAAAAGGACCTGTTCGACCTTTCCACCAAAGGGCAGGTTGAAGGCGGCCTGACGGGCTTTTCCAATGCTTTGCGCGAGGCAATTGAGACTATTGAAAAGGCAAAGCGCTCGCCCGACGGCATATCCGGCATTTCCACCGGCATGAAAAGCATTGATAAGCGCATGGGCGGGCTTCACCCTTCGGACTTAATTGTGCTTGCCGGCCGTCCCGGTATGGGCAAGACCGCGCTGGCGACCTGTATCGCTTATAACGCCGCTTACGACTTCGCCAAGGAGAATCAAAAAGGCGAGGGTCCGAAAAAAGGCGTCGCCTTCTTCTCGCTGGAAATGTCATCGCAGCAGCTTGCCGCGCGTGTCCTTTCCACGCAGTCGCACATTGATAGCGAGGCCATGCGTAACGGCCTTATCAGCGAGGCGGACTTTGAGCGCTTAGCAGGTGCGGTTGCCGAGATGAACAATCTTCCTCTTTATGTTGATGACACTCCCGGCCTTTCCGTAAGCGCCATTCGCACTCGCGCGCGCCGCATGAAAAGGGATAAGGAAAAGGGGCTTGGGCTTATCGTCATTGACTACTTGCAGCTTATCGACACCGAGGATACGAAAAACCGCGACAACCGCGTGCTTGCCTTATCCGAAGTCACCCGCTCGCTAAAGATTTTGGCAAAGGAATTAGATGTCCCCGTCATCGCGCTTTCCCAGCTTTCCCGTAAGGTTGAGGATCGCGAAGATAAAAAGCCCATGCTTTCCGACTTACGCGAATCCGGCTCTATTGAGCAGGACGCCGATGTCGTGTGGTTCGTCTTTCGCGAGATATACTACCTTGACCGCGCCGAGCCTGTAATCAGGCAAAAGGAGTCTCAAGATGACTTTAATAAGCGCGTTATCAAGTGGCAACAAGACAAACAGGCAAAGGAGAACATCGCCGAGCTTATCATCGCTAAGCAAAGACATGGCTCCACGGGCTCTGTTGACCTATACTTTAACGGCCGCTTTACCGAGTTTGGAGATTTATTGAAGGAGTAAGGAGAAGTATTTATGGAAAAGAACGAAACCGGCGCAATTTTAAGCATTGATTTAGGGGCAGTTACCCATAACTGGCGTGCCTTGCGTTCGCTCTTGTCCGAACCCGCCGAATGCGCCGCCGTGGTAAAGTCCGACGCCTATGGCTTGGGCGCGCTGGAGGTTGCTTCCGCTCTGTTTCGGGTGGGTTGCAACTCTTTCTTTGTCGCTTATGTTTACGAAGGCATAGCTTTGAGGAAGAAACTTGGCCCCGCTCCGAGCATCTTTGTTTTGCACGGACCTTTCAGCGGCACGGAAAAGGAGTTCGGCGAATACGGCCTTACCCCTATTTTGAACAACATGGAGCAACTTAACGCGTGGATTAAATATACCGGCGAAGCGGGACACCGCCACCCCTGCGGCTTGCATTTCGATACGGGAATGAGCCGCCTCGGCTTCCCTGCCTCCGACCGCGAAAGGCTTCTGGACGCCGAGCAAGATAAGCTAAAGGCGCTTAATGTTACGCTGGTGATGAGCCACTTGGCAAACGGTGAAGTCGCCGAAAATCCCATGAACAAGCAACAACTTTCCACATTCACGGACATAAAGAATCGCATTGTAAAGGTCCTTGGTTATGCTCCGAAGTTCAGCCTTTCCGCCACTGCCGGCATGCTTTTGGACAGCGCTTACTACTTTGATATCACGCGCCCCGGCTGCGGCATTTACGGCTTTTACCCCGACGCCGACATGAAGCCGCAGGTAAAGAAGAAAGCAGACTTGCGCGGCGTTGTCACTCTAAAAGCAAAGATTTTACAGATACAAGAGGCAAAGGCCGGACAAGTAGTCGGCTACGGCTCAACTTACCGCTTTGATAGAGCGGGGAAAATCGCCACTGCCGCGCTGGGTTATGCGGACGGTTTCAACCGCTTGTTAAGTGGCAAGGGCTACGGTTACCTTGGTGACTATAAAGTTCCCATCGTGGGCAGAATATCAATGGAATTGACGACCTTTGATATATCCAAAGTGCCGGAATCCGCGCTTGCCTCGGCAAACGAAATTGAGATTCTCGGCGAGCATATATCTTTGGACGATATCGCCAAGGCGCAAGGCACAATCGCTTACGAAGTCTTGACCTACATCGGCTCGCGCTACTTCCGCCAATATGTGGGCGAGGTCCTGGCTTTGGATAAGACGAACACGGGGGAATAACTTCCCGCCTTTAAGAAGTTAAAGAGCAAAGAGAGCAAAGAGAGTAAAGAGCACAAAAAGCAGGAAGTAAGAAGCAAAAAGAAAGACAGGGGGAGAGCATGGAATACATAAACAGAATAGGCAGGATTTTCATAAGCTTTATTATGTCCACGGG
>CACZRW010000046.1 GCA_902783675.1 uncultured Pseudomonadota bacterium
GGTATTTATCTTACCCCTGATGCGCCCGTAGCTCAATTGGATAGAGCATCTGACTACGGATCAGAAGGCTGAGGATTCGAATTCTTCCGGGCGCGCCAAAAAAACATCGCAAAACACTACAATGAAAAGCCACCTTTCTCGGGTGGTTTTTTATCATGGGGATTTTTCCAAATTAGTCTTAAATATCTCTTGTGTCATTCGGACTTGCCCGTTAGAATGCCCTATAAAATTAACTTTTTATTAAGGTATGGAATTATGGCTGTTTTATCTTTGCGCAAAGTTGTTTTAGGCTCGGTGTTTACCCTGTCCGCTTGTTCTTTTTCCGCAGGGGATTTGTTCCCTCCCGTAAACGATGAGGCGCCGGCTCCCGCAAGTCACCCCGTGCCCGTGGTTGAAGTTACGGACGCGTCTTTTGTCGCTGCCGATGCTCCCGATGCCGATGCTTCGGTTTACTATGCCGCACCGGTTTCCGCACCTGCGCCTGCGCCCGCAGTTAATGCACCCGTGGTTACCACGAGCGGAGCGCGTATCGGCACTATGCCTAATTCCGGTATGATTCAAACCGTCCCCGGCAGGAAGATTGCCGAGCTGGGGGACGAGTTGGTGCAGCTTAAAACTGCCGTAAATAAGCATGCTAACACGCTTGAAGCCATCAAAAATCAAATTGCTGCCGACGCGGCGAAGTATCATGAAACCATCGGCGCGGTTACTTCAAAATTGCAAGTCGGGACGACCCGCGGCAATCCCATTATGGTTGAGAACTGGAACTATGCCACTTACCTTTTGGACAGCGTAAATCAGAATGTGATACTGCTCGGGCAGCTTTCCTCGGACGCCAGCGCGGACGAAGCGACAGCTTCCTATTTGCTCGACACCATACGCGCCACTTACGACATGTCCGGCGCAATTGACGAGGATCACGAGCGCCTGCGCGAGGTTGAAAAAGGTGCCGACGAGCTTGCGATTGCCATCAAAAAAATGGTGTCGAATGTCAATGAGACTTTGCTTAGGCAACAGCAATACATTGCTAACGAGCGGCGCAACCTCGGCACGCTTTCGCTTGCCATTCGCGACGGGCAACTTTACGGTAAGTCGCTTTCCGATCCCATGGTTGCCGTTCCTGCAAAAAGGATAAATCAGGGAGCACGCACGATTGCACCAAAAGCGGACAATCACCGCGATGCGCGCAGCGTAGCAGCGAACTCGGCTTCTGCCGCAGGAACGACTAAGGCTAAGCCCGCCGCTGCAACTGCCGGTGCGGGCGCAAATGCAAAAGCGGCCAGAGCGGCAAGCGTGGCAAATGCCAAGCCTAAACCTGTTCGTGCAAGCGTGAGTAAGAATGCGAGCGTAGCCAAAAGTGCAAGCGTGGCGGGCACCAATGCCAAGGCAAAGCTCGACAGCCGTCGTCCTTTGATGATTATCAGGTTTGACAGGAAGGACTTGGGGTATGAACCTGCGCTCTACCAAACTGCCAAAAAGGCCTTGGAGCGCAAGCCCGATGTCGAGTTTGAAATTGTCGCCGTGATTCCGGTAAAGAACGGAGCGCCGCTTGCCATAAACGAGGCTCGCAAGAATGCCGACGGCGTGCGCATGGCCCTTATCAACATGGGCTTTCCCGATGAAAGGCTGCTTGTGACCGAAACCGAAAACAAAGACATTGAGATTTCGGAAGTCCGCCTGTTTGTAAGATAGGCTAAAAGACAGGCAAAACGCGCCTTTTGCTAGTAGTTAAAAATTGACATGGTGATGCCGAAGATTAAGGCAGAGGAGAGATTGTCGTCTATTCTCAATTTGCCGGACAAAAGCTCCGCTATGGTGCTTAAGATAACCGCGATGATGCTTAACACATACATTTCTTGAGGAAGGTTTAAGGCTTTTTCAAACAGCGTCACGATAATGAACCCCGTGAATAAGAATGCCGCCGAGCCTTCCAAACTTTTTCCTTCGCACAATCTGGTCTTGCCAAAGCGCCTGCCGATAAGGCCGGACATGGCGTCGGCAAGCAGTGACACCGTCATGGCCATAGCGCCGATTTCGGGGCTAAAGAAAA
Organism: uncultured Pseudomonadota bacterium; assembly: GCA_902783675.1. GTDB lineage: Bacteria > Pseudomonadota > Alphaproteobacteria > CACZRW01 > CACZRW01 > CACZRW01. The sequence goes on from CACZRW010000046.1 coordinate 2,051, forward strand.
GCGCGCATATAAACGCCGCCAGCAATACAAACACGCCGCCGGAAAGGTGCATACCTTTGCCCCTTTCCTTAGTCCTTAAAATATGCCCGAAGGCGACTTTGTAAAGGTGGTGAAAAGGTCGCCAATTCCTGTGATAGCCTATCTCGGCCAGCACGCCTATAAAGAACAAAGAGCCAAAGACTATCACGCTCGGCCAGTATGGAAAGAAATACAAAAATGCCGGCACCCATATCGAACTGATGTGCAGCATCTTTCTTTCCAACTCCGAGCGAAAATGTATTTGCATATAAAATCCTTTGCCAAAATGAGCCCTTTAGTTTCTAATGCTTAATATGAAAGAAGTAAATAAAAACATAGATGAGGTAGAGGCTTTTTATGCCGGTCCTACCGCCGCCGCGGTAAAGCTTTCCTTTGCCCGCATTGTCAAGGACGAACTTTTCGGGGCAAAGGGACTCGGCTCGGTATCTTTGCGAGTGCTGGTGGCGGGCGATAAAGATATGTTTGCCGGTGTCGTGCCTAAAGGGACTTCGTTTGTATCAAATGAAGATGTGGCAAGGGGCGAGTTGGACTTTCCCGATTGCAGTTTTGACGAAGTGATTATCTTTAACGCCTTTGATGAAAAGAGGTTGCTGGACGGCTTTATGCGCGAAGTGTGGCGAGTGCTGGAAGATGGCGGCAAGGTGTTATTCTTTGCGCCCTCGCCTATCAGCTTTTGGCGCATAGATAAAAGGACGCCTTTGGGTAGCGGGCTTTCTTTTTGTCCCTTAAAACTATGGTTCAGGCTGGCAAGGCTTCGCTTTACTCCGCTTAAAGTGCGGCGTGCCTTGTTGCTACCTCCGCGGTTTTATGATGCAAAGTGGGCGGAGCGCGAGGCGAAGTATCAGTTTTGGCTTGCGCCGCTTGCGGGAGCGTTTGCGGTGCTTTGCGAAAAAAGGCTTATCGCCATGCCGCCAAAGGTCAGAGCAAGGATATTTTCGCCAAAGGTCGCTTCTTCCGCCAGCCCCGCTACAACGGCTTTTTTAAAACCATAGCGTCGGTGGGTGCGGTAGCTTTCCCTTCTTTTCCTTCGTGGTGATAGTAGCCTTTGCGAATGCCGACTTTGGCGAAGCCCGCCTTTTTGTAAAGGTTAAGAGCAGCGGTATTTGTGGCGTCAACTTCCAAAAACATAGCCTTTGCGCCCCTTTGCCCCGCTATATCCAGCGCCTTTGCCAGCAAGGCAGAGCCCAGACCTTTGCCGCGGGCGGCGGGGTGGACGCAAATGGTGTAGATCTCGGCCTCGTCGGCGGCGATTTTGCAAATAATCATGCCGGTTTTGGCGGGGTTTATAATAGCGAAGGCGTCCTTTGCTTCAAGCATATTTGCGATGTCGTCCGCGCTCCAACCTTTGGCAAACGAGGCTTGGTGCAAGGCGGCAATAGCGGGGGCGTCTTTAACGGTTGCAAGTAACATGGGCGGGCGACACATACAAGGGAGTAAGGGGAAGGTTTGCACCTTGGTTATAAAGGGCGTACTTGGCAATAGTTTCTGCCGTAGGGACAGTGTCCTTTATCACGGTTAAATCGGCGGCACACGGCAAAAGAGTGGCGAGCTCGTCCTTTAGTCTTTGCGCGGCGTCGCCTACTATCAGGACTTTGCCTTTAAGCATATCCTTTACCTTATCCGCAGTAAGAGCGGCGGGCTCGGTAAGCTCGCTTAAATCGGGAGCAAAGGCGGCGATATAGAAGTCGGCGCGGCGAGTTTCTATGGCGGCGATTATCATGTCTGCGGCGGCTCTGGTCTTTTCATCTATCATAAACGCCGAGGCGGCAAAGTTGCTTATGCCGAGGGCGGGCTTGTCCGTTACCATGGCAATTGCCGAGGCAGTGGCAAGAGCTATTCTTACGCCCGTAAACGAGCCCGCGCCTCTGCCCGCGGCGATTAAGTCCAAGTCGCCATAATTTAAGCCCGCCTGTTTTATTACTTTTTGCACGGTGGGGACAAGGATTTCGGGATAGCCCGAAGGCGCGGTTATAAGCTCAAAAGCAAGCGTCTTTTCGTCCTCCAGCACCGCTACGGAAAGTGATGCGCCGGCGCATTCTATGCCAAGGATTTTGCTCATTTCGCCTGCTTTAACTTTTCGGCCGGATCGTGTTTTATTACCGTGCCCGTGGCTTCGGGGTGTTCGGAATTATCTGCCGTGTCATCTTCGGCTACCACGGAGTCGAACAAATCGTTAAGGGTCTTACGGTCGGCGTCTTTATATGCGTCCTCAATGCGCTTTTTAGCTTCCTCGGCAAGTTTGGTCGCATACATCTTTTCGGCCGAGTCGATGCGCTCTTTGATGTTATCCACAACCTCGGCGGGCAAGACTTCCTCGGCGTAGGAAAGGCTTTGTTTTATATATTTTACCGAAGTGTTGCTTCCTTCCCATTCAACAGTGGCAAGCGGAAAGGCGACTATGCCCAGCACATACAAAAGAATAACTATAAGCGCGCCGCGCAGTAAGCCAAAGATAAAGCCAAGCAGCCTGTCAAGGCCGTTTAACATCGAAGTCCTGACGCTTTTGGTTATCATGCCGATAATGATGGTGAGAATGATTAAAACCGCCAAAGCAATGACGACGCCGGCGATGATGTTGCTCACCATCTCGCTTTTAAACACCTCGCCAAAGGCAGGCGATAAAAAGCCGTAGCCGTAAAGACCTGCCAAGGTTGCGGCTATCCATGCGCCAAGCCCCAGACTCTCCCTTACGAAGCCGCGGTAAAAGGCGATTAGTCCCGATAAGAACAAGATGACGATAACCGCAAAATCAACCATGCCAAAAGTCATTTTTACCTCTTTGTTTTTCTTATTTTTATCTTAATTATTATCTCAATTCAAACATAGATACCACGCCTTGTAAATTGCCGACTTCGGTAACTTTAAGAGTGGAGGGAAGGGTTTGTTTTTGCTTGCCGCGCTTTGGCGGGATTAAAGCCTTGGCAAAGCCCAGTTTCACCGCTTCTTTAAGGCGCAGGTCGGTTTGGGCGACCGCTCTGGTTTCGCCCGACAGCCCTATTTCGCCAAAGACCACCATGTCCGCAGGTGCGGGGATTGTGGAAAGTGCGGACAGTAAAGCGGTAGCAACCGCCAAGTCGGCGGCGGGTTCGGTTATTCTTAATCCGCCCGCTATGTTCAGATAAACATCTTTGTCCAAAAAGCTCACACCGCAACGGGATTCCAACACCGCCAAAATCATGGAAAGCCTTGCGGCTTCCCAGCCGACGACGGCTCTGCGCGGCGTGCCAACGGCTGACGGGGCGATAAGAGCCTGCACCTCTACCAAAATGGGGCGCGAGCCTTCTATGCCAGCATAAACGCACGAGCCGGATACATTACCGCGCCGCTCGGCAAGAAATAATGACGAGGGATTAGGAACTTCGGCAAGCCCCCTGTCCGTCATTTCAAAAACGCCGATTTCATCGGTCGCGCCAAAGCGGTTCTTGACCGCGCGCAAAATGCGGAAGTAATGCCCTCTGTCGCCTTCAAAATAAAGCACCGTATCAACCATGTGTTCCAAAACGCGCGGGCCGGCGATTGCGCCTTCTTTGGTTACATGTCCGACCAAGAACAGCACAAAGCCTTTTCTCTTGGCAAGGCGGATAAGTTCGTTTGCCGCCGCTCGCACCTGCCCCACCGAGCCGGGTGCCGAGTCGAAAGTGTCAACAAACATGGTTTGGATAGAGTCTATAACTACGACATCGGGAGTTTCACCCGCGGCGTCCAGCGAGGCGACAATGTCCCTGACGCTGGTGGCGGAAGCAAGATCTACCGAGCTACCCTCTACGCCCAGCCTTTGCGCGCGCAGTTGCACCTGCCCCACGCTTTCCTCGCCCGAGATATAGACACAACGCACGGGCTTTCCTTTATGATTCACAATTTGGGAAAGGTGGGCGACCGTTTGCAAAAGCAAGGTGGACTTGCCTATGCCGGGATCACCGCCGACCAGCAAAACCGAGCCTTGAACTAAGCCACCACCGGTAACTCTGTCCAGCTCTGCCGAGCCGGTCTTTAGTCTAAACATAGTTTCGGGCGCGCCTGAAAGAGGGGAAAAAGTGATGTGCCTGCCGCCCTTGCCCCCCGTGGCTTTGGGAGATTCGAGAGAAGGTGCTTCTTCCTCGACAATCGTATTCCACTCGCCGCAAGCATCACATTTGCCCGCCCAGCGAAGGTAAACGCTTCCGCAATTTTGGCAGACAAACCTTGATGATGACTTGGCCATCGGCTTTAATTCCTTACTTCCATTTTAATCGGGCCTTTTGCCGAGCCTTTTATAAACTGCTCAACATAGGGATTGCCCGAATTGTCTATGTCCTTAACATCGCCGTGCCAGATGATTTTGCCTTGGTAAAGCATGGCAACCTTGGTGGCGATTTTGCGCGCCGAGGACATGTCGTGCGTAATGGTTATGGCGGTAGAGCCGAGCTTGTCCACGCAATTCCTTATGAGTGTGTTGATAACATCCGACATAATCGGGTCAAGCCCCGTGGTCGGCTCGTCAAAGAAAATCAGCTCGGGCGAGGCGGCAATTGCTCTTGCCAATCCCACGCGCTTTTTCATACCGCCGGAAAGTTCGTCGGGGTAAAGGTCGGCAACATCTTTGCCAAGCCCTACTTCCGCCAGCTTCTCTATGGCGATTTTGTGCGCCTCGGCAGCGGGCATTTTCTTGCCTTGGATAAGACCGAAAGCGACATTTTGCCATACTTTCAAGCTGTCAAACAAAGCGGCGCCTTGGAAAAGCATGCCCGCCGAGGAATTAACCTTTTCCATTTCGCGAGCGTTAAGGGTGGTGATTTCCACGCCGTCCACTTTTATCGAGCCGCTGTCAGGCTTTAAAAGGCCCAAGATCGTCTTTATCGTCACGGATTTCCCCGAGCCTGAACCTCCGATAATAACCAGAGAATCGCCCTTGTTCACTTCCAGATTAAAGTCCTGCAAAACATGCTTCGTCCCAAAGGACTTATACACATGCTTCATAACAATTTTCGGCTCGGGTTTTTGGGTTTTTGTCGTCATATCCAAAGCTCCTTATTATTTCATAAAGAAGATTTCGGTCAGCATGTAGTTGGTTATAAGTATCAAGATGGACGAGGTGACGACCGCGTTGGTGGTGGCAGTGCCTACGCCCTGTGCGCCGCCTCTGGAATTATAACCGTTATAGCACCCCATTATCGCTATGATAAAGCCAAAGACCGCCGCCTTTACCAAACTTGATACAATGTCCATATAGCTTAGGTATTCCCAAGTGTTGCTGATGTAAGTGGTGGGATTAAAGCCCAGTTTATAAACGCATACCAAATAGCCGCCGTAAATACCTATGATGTCGCCGATAAAAACCAAAACGGGAAGCATTAAAACCGAAGCCCAAACCCTTGGAGCAATAAGATACTTAAACGGATTGGTGGAAAGGGTGTAAAACGCGTCTATCTGCTCGGTTACACGCATGGTGCCGAGCTCGGCGGCCATAGCCGCACCGATACGACCCGCAACCATAAGCCCCGCCAGCACGGGAGCAAGCTCACGAGTGACCGACAGCTCGACCACCATGGCGACCGCACCCTCGGCAGAGAACTTGGTAAAGCCCGCGTAACTTTGCAGCGCTATAACCAGCCCCGCAAATAATGTCGTAAGAGCGACTACGGGCAGCGAGTAAAAGCCGATTTCCAGCATCTGCGCCAAAGTCATTTTGATATAAAAAGGCGGCATAAAACAGGCGCGGACGGATTTGCTTAAAAAGCGGGCAAAGCGCCCCGTGGACATAATAAAGCTTATGAAAATCCTGCCTATTCTGTTTATGTATTCCATGCTCTCCCCCTGTCTTTCTTTTTGCTTCTTA
>CACZRW010000047.1 GCA_902783675.1 uncultured Pseudomonadota bacterium
GATAGGTGCATCAAACCACACATAGAAAACTTTGTCTTCAAACCCCTCGCGATTAACGGGAATTCCCCATTTTAAATCACGCGTAATGCACCGTTCTTGCAGTCCTTCGTTAAGCCACTTTTGCGCAATGGAATAGACGAGCGGCGACCAAATGCCTTTTTTTGTTTCTACCCACTTTGCTACCGTCTCTGCCATTTTAGGTAATAAAAGGAAAAGGTGCTTGGATTCCCTCACTTCCAGTTCGGTGCTGCCCGATAACGCCGAGCGAGGGTTCTTTAGGTCCACGGGGTCAAGGAGCTTTGTGCAGTTTTCACACTGATCGCCGCGCGCTCTTTCATATCCGCAAAAAGGACAAGTTCCCTCAACATACCTATCGGGCAAAAAGCGCCCGTCCTTTGGCGAGTATATTTGCTTAATGGACCGCTCTTCAATAAATCCGTTTTTGGTTAAGTCCTCAGCCATTTGGTGCGTAAGTTCAAAGTTTTGCGGGCGCGAAGTCCTGCCGAAGTGGTCAAAAGAAAGTAAAAACCTTGCATAGATATCTTTTTGTATCTCGTGCTGCTCGTTACAGTAAGTCTCCACATCTTGCCCCGCTTCCATAGCGGATATTTCCGCAGGTGTTCCGTGCTCGTCAGTCGCACATATGAACAGCACTTCCTCTCCCGTCTGGCGCAAAAACCGCGCATAAACATCGGCGGGAAGCAGCGACCCGACAAGATTGCCAAGGTGCTTTACGCCGTTAATATAGGGAAGGGCGCTGGTGATAAGATGTTTTTTCTTTGCCATGTTAATTTTCCTTATTATTTGCTTATAGTTTTATTGATGCTTAACTTTTAAATCCTAATTTTTTATAAAACAAGCGACAATTTCCAAATGAGGCGAAAAAACAAACTGATCCACGGGAGTTACTTTCTCCATTTTATAGCCGCTGTTTATGAGCTCGCACGCATCACGAGCAAAAGAAGCGGGATTGCAGGATACATACACCACCTTTTTGGGCTTGCTTAAGGCAATTTGCTTTACCTGTTCCAAAGCCCCCGCTCTGGGCGGATCAAGCACGACTACATCGAACTTATCAAGCTCCTCATGGGACAAAGGATGCCTGAACAAGTCTTGAACTTTAGCGGGGACGATACGATTTAACACATTTACGGACGGAGCAAAGCTGTCATATCCGACAATGCTCGCATCTGGGAAAGTGTCCTTTAAGGGGATTGTAAAGCTACCGATACCGCAGAATAAATCCGCAATCCGCAAAGGATTATCTGCGGAAACTTCCTTTACCACCAAGTCCGCCAACACCTTTTGCGCCTCTTTACTTGCCTGCAAAAACGCTGCCATGGGTAAGTTCAAGGACTTTGTGCCGATTTCAATCATCGGTTGAGTAATTTCCGCCAGCTTTTCCGGCTCATCACCTTCCGCCGCACGCCAAGCAACCCTTGCCACATTGTTGGTATAAGCAAACTCTCCCAGCCTTTCTAAAAAGCTAAACTCGGGATATTTTTTGGCGGTTATAAGAACATCAAAACCACCCTCGGCGACCGTTACCGCCACATCGCCGGTAATTCCGAAGCATTGCTTTTTCAAAGCCGGAATAAAGGCCTCTAACTTCGGGGTTAGCAAAGGGCAACTGTCAATAGTTACAACATTCCCGCTTTTTGGCGCGTTAAAACCGAACCAGTGACTGCTGCCCGCCGTCACGGAATTAAAAGTCGCGCGCCTTCTGGTATGAGCGGGTATGGCAATTACATCATTAATGTCGCCGCCAATCCCTCTTTGGAGCAGTGTCTTTGCCAGCACCTCTTTCTTAAAGGCCAAATAGGCCTTTGTCTCCATGTGTTGAAACTTACAGCCGCCGCATCTGGTATAGTATTTGCATATAGGCTGAGTCCTAAACGGCGAGGGGGTGATGATTTTGGTAATCTTCCCCCGCCCCTTGCCGTCCGGCTCAAAGGCTATTTCTTCACCGGGCAGCGCAAAAGGAATAAAGATATCCTTGCCTTTAAAACTAACCGATACATCGCCTTGCGCCTTCAAATCGCCGACATTTGCTATATTAACCACTTCCGTATCCTTACAATTTAAGTATAACTTCACATTATTAATCATATAGTATAAAATACACGCAAACTTATTTAAAACAAAAAAAGGAAGCCCATGACCAACAGATTCCAAGTAAGCCAGACCGAGCCTCACCGCGTCCCTTCTTATATATCAAGCCTTTACAAGGGCTTTTATATGAATAAGGGGTGGGCGGATTTTTTAGATGCTGATTGGTTCGCCACCCTTTCCACTTTTGGCTTTTATTCCAAGCTGAAGCGCTCGCTGCTTGAGCATATCAAGCCTAAAAGCTGGACTTTAATGGTCGGCAATTCCTATGGCTGGCTGGTCAAGGACATAGCCGCTAAGGTGGGCGATAAAGGCTTGTTTGAAGTTATTGACGCTGTCCCTATACAAGCCGAAAGTGCCGGAGAAAAGCTCTCCCCATGGCCGCATTTTAAAAGTATCGTTAAGGATATAGAGCACTATCACCCCTCTAAAAAATACGACACCATAGTGTGCTACTTTTTGTTGCACGAGATGCCCGACAAAAAGAAAAAGCGTGTAATGAAGAACATAGCTTCTCTGCTTGCCCTTAACGGCAGAGCTGTTTTTATTGACTACGGCACGGCATCAAAATATCACCCGCTAAAGTATTTATTACGGGCGTATAACAACATTTTTGAGCCGTTCGCGGATTCTTTGTTTAAGACCGGTATCAAGGATTTTATGGACGACGATAATCTCCACTTCGTTACCAAAACCTTTTTCGGAGGTTTATACCAAAAAACCATCATGACCATAAAAAAAGGGTAAACTCGGCGATGCGCGTGTTTCACAAATACCACGATGTTCCCATATCCAGCAAAGGCGGGGTCATAGCCATAGGCAACTTTGACGGTGTGCACAAAGGCCACCAGGCAATCTTAAAAGCCGCAAAACAAATAGCCAAGGCGGATAAAATCCCTTTTAATGTCCTTACTTTTGAGCCTCACCCATCTCAAGCATTTGATAGGGAAAGAGAGCCTTTCCGCCTTACGCCGGTGCGCTCCAAGGTAAGAGTCTTAAGCAAGCTTGGAATTGACAATCTCATCATCATGCATTTTGTCGCTGATTTTTATAACATGAGCGCAGAGGACTTTATTGAAAAGGTTATAGTGGGCGGCCTTGGTGCGGCTCACCTTGTCGTCGGCGAGGGTTACCACTTCGGCAAAGATTGCTTGGGCGATACTTCTCTTTTGCAGGAACTGGGTAAAAAATACGGCTTTAAAGTAACCGTCGTGCCGAATCTTTTAAACAAAGACAAGGAGCGCATATCCTCATCGGCCGCTCGCTTCTTTTTAAAGCGTGGCGATGTTGCGAAGGTAAAAGAAATCCTCGGTCGTTACTGGGAAATTGAAGCAAGGGTGATAAAAGGTAACCAAATCGGCAGAACTCTTGGCTTCCCCACCGCCAATCTTGACACCTTAGACTATGCCACCCCCAGAACAGGCGTTTATGCCGCCCACATCGGCATTCCCGATAAGAAAGGCAAAGTTACTTGGTTCGACGGCGTTATGAACTATGGATCCAGACCGACCGTGGACGGCAAAAATACTTTCCTTGAGGCTCATATATTTGACTTTGACGGCGACATATACGGCAAAAGAATTATCGTAAGACCCATAAAATTCCTGCGCCCCGAAATGAAAATGAACGGGCTTGAGGACTTAAAGAAACATATCAAAGAGGATATTGTTTGGGCTAAGATAGTCCTCTCCGACACGGTCGCGGGTAATGCGCCGTTTATGATATTCGGCTTTGACGGCGCGGCTGATAAGGAAAGGGATAACAAAGGATAAAAAATGCATAAACTTACCTCTACCCAAAAAGGTCTTTATATTGCTCTGCCGGTTGCTCTTGCCGACCTGATAAGCAAGTGGCTGGTTTATACACACCTTGTCCATGGTGGAAAAATTGTTGAAATAACAAGCTTTTTTAACTTGGTCGAACGCTGGAACAAGGGAGTGAGCTTTTCGCTTTTTTCCGATTCGGGAAGATTAACCTTTTATATACTTTCCCTTGCCTCCGTCGCCATAATTTCGGCACTTATTTTTTGGCTGAGAAGGGAAAAAAGGCTTTTGCCCGTCATTGCGCTCGGTTTAGTTATAGGCGGCGCTTTCGGTAATCTTTGCGATCGCCTTTATAACGGGGCGGTTTTTGATTTTTTGGATTTTCACATAGCCTCCTATCACTGGCCGGCATTCAACTTTGCTGATTTTTCTATTGTCATAGGCGCTTTTGTGCTTATAATAACCTGCGTTAGTTTTAACCCCAACAAGGAGAAGGGAAATAAAAAATGATTAAAGGTATTTTTAAAGGATTAGGCGTTTTTGCTGTTGCCGGACTTCTGTCTTTAGCCGCATGCACCACCGAACAAGATGCTCAAACCACCGCTTCCGTAAAGGCTTCACAGGCCCCTGTAAGTCAGCAATATGCGGGAAAGACTGTGGGAAGTCCTGCGGGAAAGACTGCCGTCAAAGCGGGGGTGGCTTCCGCTGATGCCAAGGCCTCAGCCTCTGATTTTGAGCCGTCGAAACCCGCTGCTACAGCTTCAAAGAAAAGCAGCAGATGGAGCTTTTCGGAGAAGGTAAGCGAAACCACGGTTGCTGATGAAGATGCAGAATCTGAAAGCTACATTCCGTATATTTTGATTGCTTTGCTTGTCGTTATCGTAGCTGTTTTCTACATAAGGAAAAGCAAGTAAATGAACTTATATTCTTATAAGTTTATAACTATATCTATGCTGGCAGGGCTTGCGGTATGCACGGGTTGCTCAAATCCGAAAAAGACTTTGGGGCTGAACAGAACCGCTCCTGACGAGTTTACGGTTGTGGCCCGCGCTCCGCTTACCTTGCCACCTGATTACAATTTAACTCCGCCAAGCGAAGCGATGGTCGCCGCCCAGCGCAAGACCACCACGGAAAAGGCGAAGGATACCCTTTTTGCCACCTCTTTAACCAGCGATAAAGCTCCCGTCGATGTTAAGGACAAGGGCGCAAACATTATATTGAGCAAGGCAGGCGCCTCGGCTACCGATGCCGGTATCAGGGACACCATAACCAAAGAGGGGGCTCTTTTAATTGAGCAGGACAAAGATTTTACGGATAAACTGGTCTTTTGGCGTGAAGCCGGGGACGATCCGACCGCTGTCGCCGTTGACGCCGAGAAAGAAACCAAGCGCCTGCAATCCAACCAAGCTTTGGGCAAGCCTGTAACCGAAGGCGAAACCCCCACTATTGCCAGAAAGAAAAAGGCCTTGTTAGAGTTTGACTAAGCCTTTTGAACAAAACGGGAGGAAGGTTTAATTTATGCTTACATCACTGCCTGCATTTTCTTCCTTAAAAAAGGAATATCAGTCTCTCAAGAAAACCAACATGAGAGAGTTATTTGCCCGCGATAAGCAAAGAGCGGAAAAGTTTTCCATAGAATACAAAGACTTATTCTTTGACTATTCCAAGAATATCATTACCGGCACTACTTTAAAAACCCTTATCAAGCTTGCGAACGAAAGCGGCTTAAACCCCGCAATCAAGGCGATGTTCTCGGGTGAGAAAATCAACACGACCGAGAAGCGTGCCGTTCTTCACACCGCATTAAGAAACCGCTCCGGCAGACCCGTTTATGTTGACGGCAAAGATGTAATGCCCGAAGTCAAAGAAGTCCTTAAAAAGATGAAGGCTTTTTCCGACGCCGTTCGCAAAGACAAAACCATAACCGATATTGTAAACATCGGTATAGGCGGCTCGGATCTCGGACCAAAAATGGTGACCGAAGCCTTGCACCATTACGCCGCACCTAACCTTCGCACTCACTTTGTATCAAATGTTGACGGCACGGACATAACCGAAGTGCTTAAAGGTATTAAGCCGGAAAGCACTTTGTTCATCATATCTTCAAAGACCTTTACCACTCAAGAGACCCTGACCAACGCTACCACCGCGCGGAATTGGCTGGTAAAGGCTTTGGGCGAGAAGGCGGTTGCCAAGCACTTCGTCGCTATTTCCACCAATGCCGAGAAAGTAAAAGAGTTCGGCATAAATCCCGATAATATGTTTGTATTTTGGGATTGGGTCGGCGGCAGGTATTCGCTTTGGTCGGCAATCGGTCTATCCATAGCCATAGCCATAGGCTTTGATAAGTTCTCCGAGCTTTTAGACGGCGCTTTTGCTATGGACGAGCATTTTAAATCCGCACCATTTGCCGAGAATATCCCTGTCATCATGGGGCTTTTAAGTGTTTGGTATTATGATTTTTGGGGCGCCAGAGTGAATGCGGTTTTGCCTTACGATGAGTATCTGCGCAAACTTCCAGCCTATTTACAGCAGCTGCAAATGGAATCTAACGGCAAGTCGGTTGATAAGCAAGGCAATCGTATCAGATACGCTACCGGCGCCGTCCTTTTTGGAGAATCCGGCACAAACGGCCAGCATTCCTTTTATCAGCTTATCCACCAAGGCACGCAGATGATTCCTTGTGACTTTATCGCTCCGGCTATTTCTTTAAACGAAACAGGCGACCACCATAGCATTTTGCTGGCTAATTTTCTTGCCCAGCCCGAGGCCTTGATGATGGGGAAAAGCAAAGCGGAAGTCCTTGCCGAGGGCACACCCAAAGACCTCGTAAATCAAAAAGTTTTCACGGGCAATCGCCCCTCTAACACGATTTTGGTGGATAAGATGACCCCCTTCAACCTCGGTATGATTTTGGCGATGTATGAGCATAAAATCTTTGTGGAAGGAGTCCTTTGGAACATTGACAGCTTTGACCAATGGGGCGTGGAGCTCGGCAAACAGCTGGCAAAGAAAATCCTTCCCGAGCTGCAAGGAGATGTAAAAGGCAGGGTAAAAGGTAAACACGACTCCTCAACTTCCAATCTTATCGCCCGCATAAACAAAATCCGCAAAAAAGGATTAAAGTAAGTGACCATACGCATTCTTGACTCGAACCTTGTTAATCAAATTGCCGCCGGCGAAGTTCTGGAACGCCCGTCCGCCGCAATTAAAGAGCTGGTTGAGAATGCTATTGATGCCGGTGCCTCCCGTATAGATGTGGCAATAGAGGAGGGCGGCAAAAGCTTCTTAAGCGTAACGGACGACGGCTTCGGTATGGATAAGTCCGAGCTTGCTTTAGCCATAGAGCGCCACGCCACATCAAAGATTCCCGACAATGACCTAAGCAACATCAACTCTTTCGGCTTTAGGGGTGAGGCACTTCCCTCCATAGGTGCTGTCGCAAGGCTTACCATAATTTCCCGAGCCAAGTCCTCTCCCGAAGCATACAAAATCACGGTAGAAGGCGGAGAAAAATCCGCCATAAGTCCCGCACCTCTGTCCCGTGGCACAAAAGTAGAGGTGCGCGATATGTTCTACGCCACTCCCGCTCGATTAAAGTTTTTAAAGGCGAGCACCACCGAAACCGGCAAGATAGAGGACACGATAAAGCACATCGCCATGTCTAATCCCGCCATTTCATTTACCTTGAAAGATGAGAAGAAAGAGCGCCTTAACTATCCCCAAGCACCCGATTTGCAAACCCGCTTCAGCGACATTATGAAAGAGGATATTTCAGGCAATTTTGCTACTCTCGCCACCGCCGGCAATGGCGTAGAGATTACGGGTTTTGCCTCGCTTCCCACATATACAAGGGGCAATTCGCTTCAGCAATATCTTTTTGTTAACGGCAGACCCGTAAAGGATAGATTGCTTCTAGGCGCGATAAGGGGCGCGTACCAAGGTCTTATCCCGTCCGATCGCTTTCCCGTTGTAGCGATTTTTATTCAAATGCCCGCAAGTGATGTTGATGTCAATGTCCACCCCGCCAAAACCGAAGTAAGGTTCAAAGACTCGAGCATTATCAGAGGCCTCATGGTTACCGCTATCAGAAATGCTCTTTTAGATTCCCATTTCAAAGTAGCGCAAACCATCTCCGAGGACGCTTTAAAAAGCTTTCGAAGCTATGACTTGCCGAGTGCGACGACTAATAAAAATACTTTTAATTTTCAATATAGTTTTGGGCAAAGTTCAAGTAAAAAATCAACAGCAAATACTTTGTTTGAAGCTCGCTCCGCCTATGTTCCCGAGCCTGCTTTCACCGCCGAAAGCAATCCCGAATTGCCCGCATGTGAGGAAGAGGATTTTCCTCCGCTGGGTCTGGCACGCGGACAACTTCACGAAACTTATATTGTCTCGCAAACCAAGGACGGCATAGTTATCGTTGACCAGCACGCCGCCCACGAGCGCCTTACTTACGAAAAAATCAAAAATGCCAAAGGCACTGCCGAAAGCCAACTTCTTTTAACTCCCGAGATTGTGGATTTGCCCGAAGCAAATGCCGCCGGCCTTTTAGCCCTTAAAGATGAGCTGGAAAAGCTTGGCTTGGTGATAGACGGCTTTGGCGAAGGTGCAGTTGCGGTTCGTGCCGTCCCTGCCATTATCAAAGATACCGATATCAAAAAGCTGATAGAGGACTTATCCGACACTATTGCCGACTTCAAAGGCGCTCTTTCGCTGGAAAATAAGATAAAGGACATTTGCGCCAAGATGGCTTGTCACGGCTCGGTAAGGGCAGGGCGCAGGCTGAATGCCGACGAGATGAATGCACTTTTGCGCCAAATGGAACAGACCCCTAATTCCGGCCAGTGTATCCACGGCCGCCCGACTTACATTGAATTAAAACTCAAAGACATTGAAAAACTCTTTGGGAGAAGGTAATTTCACAAAATTGTTTATAAGGAGAACAGCAACAATGACTAAAGCTCAACCTACCGCAAACTTAGATAAACTTTTTAAACCCAAAACCGTAGCTCTAATCGGCGCGTCCAACCGTCCGGAATCGGTCGGCTCGGTCACGATGAGAAACCTGCTTTCGGGTGGCTTCAAGGGCGAGATATGGCCCGTTAATCCCAAAGGCGAGCCGATACACGGTGCAAAGTGTTATAAAAGCATTGATGAGCTTCCCGCGGCTCCCGACTTGGCAATTTTAACAATTCCGCCAAAGGCCGCGCCCGAATCCATTGAGCTTTTGGCAAAAAAAGGCAATAAGTTCGCCGTTATTATTGCCGCCGGTCTTAACAATAAGGACGAAGGTGAGGCGGAGACTTGGCAAGCTCGCTGCCTTAGAACTGCCGCCGAAAACGGCATGCGCCTTATCGGACCCAACTGCCTTGGCGTGCTTTCCCCGCATGTCGGCTTAAACGCCAGCTTCTCCTCAACACCCGCTAATAAAGGCAAGATCGCCTTTGTATCGCAATCAGGTGCGCTTTGCGTATCGGTTTTGGATTGGGCAAAGAATAAAGGCATAGGCTTTTCCAAGTTCATATCCATAGGCGATGCTGCCGACCTTAATTTTGATGACTTGCTGGAATATCTGGCAAACGACAAAGATACCAACGCCGTCTTTATGTATATTGAATCCGTAAAGCGCAGAGCAAAGTTTATGAAAGCCGCCCTTGCCGCTTCAAAAAAGAAACCCCTTTTTGCAATAAAATCGGGACGCGTCCCCGAAGGCGCGGCCGCCGCCGCATCGCATACGGGCGCCTTAGCCGGTGGCGACAATGTCTATGATGCCGCCTTCTTGCGTGCCGGTGTTGTCCGCCTGGACGACTTGGAGGACATGTATAACGCCGTCCAATTTCTTGAATACCGTAACAAAGTTAAAGATGAGTATGTCACCATTTTAACCAACGGCGGAGGCCCCGGCGTTTTGGCGGTTGACGGGCTTATCAAAGCAGGCGGACACCTAACCAAACTTTCCGACGATACCAAAAAGAAGCTGGACGAGGTTTTGCCTTCCACTTGGTCGCATAACAATCCGGTTGACATTATCGGCGATGCACCGGGCTCTCGCTATGCCGACGCCTTGAAAGTATTGCTAAAGGCCAAAGAAGTAGGCGAGATTTTAGTCATGTATGTTCCCACGGGAATCTCCTCGGGCTCGGAAGTCGCCGAAAAAGTCCTCGCCGTTGAAAAGGAAGCAAAGTCAGGTCGCATTTTCGGCTGCTGGGTCGGGGGCGATGTCGTCATGCCGGGGATAAAGATGTTTAACGCCGAAGCCCATCTTCCTTGCTTTGAATCCGGTGAAAGAGGCGTAAAGGGCTTTATGAGCCTTAACGATTTTTACGCTCTTCGCACTCAAAGGGACAAGGACGACAAAGAAAAATCCAAGCCTAAAAAAGCGGACAAGAAGAAGGTTGCCGCCATTTTCCAAACCGTAATGAAGGAAGGCCGCTCCATGCTTACCGAAGTTGAAGCAAAGGCGGTCTTTGAGGCTTATAACATTCCGGTTATCAAGACCCGCATTGCCGAAACTCCTGCCGAGGCAAAGAAACTTGCAAAGGAAATCGGCACAACCGTTGCTCTTAAAATCCTTTCAAACGATATCTCTCACAAGTCGGATGCCGGCGGCGTTGCCCTTAACCTTGAAACTCCCGAGGCGGTAGAGCAAGCGGCAATTACCATGCTTGCCAAGATTAAGAAGGGCTTCCCCAAGGCCAAGATTGACGGCTTTACCGTACAGCAAATGGTAGCAAAGAAAAATCCGCACGAGATTATCGTCGGCGTTACCACTGACCCCATTTTCGGACCTGTGCTTATGGTGGGGCAGGGCGGCACTGCCGTTGAAATCATCAAGGACACGGCGATTGCCTTACCGCCTTTGAACGAGGCGCAGGCTCTTGACGCCATAAAGCGCACCAAAGTTTATGACTTGCTCAAAGGCTACCGCGACAGACCTGCTGCCGATATCAAAGCCATCACCGATGCGATGATTCAAATCGGACAGCTTGTGGTTGATTTTCCGGAACTCACGGAGCTTGACGCCAATCCTTTATTTGTGGATGAAGACGGAGCAATCGCCGTTGACGCCAGAATAGTGGTAAAGCCCTATGAAGGCCGCCCCGACAGATTGGCAATGGGATAAGTTAAGGAGATAAAAGGGAGTAAGTCCCTGCCTTGATAAAAAAGGCCGATGATTAGGCCAGCACGCTGACGACGGCCTTTGCCGCTATGCCTTCACCGCGACCGGTAAAACCAAGGCCTTCGGTGGTCGTGCCCTTCACATTGACAGATGTTTCGGGAATCCCGAGCATCAAAGAGACCTTGCCCACCATCTCGGCACGATATTCGCCTATCTTCGGCGCTTCACAAATAATGGTGATGTCGGCATTGATAATCTGTCCTCTCTTCTCACGCACCATATCCACGGCGTGCCGCACAAAGATAGAGGAATCCGCGCCTTTCCACCGCTCATCGGAGGGAGGAAAGTGCATACCGATATCCCCGCCGCCGATTGCGCCGTAAATTGCATCTGCCAAGGCGTGCAAGGCTACATCTGCATCGGAATGCCCGAGCAGAGCCTTTTCATAAGGTATTTTAACTCCGCACAAAGTAACTTCTTCACCTTCCGTAAAAGCGTGAACATCAAAGCCTGCGCCGACTTTTACCATCGCGCCTAAATCTCCTTTATTTGCCATTTCCAAATCTTCCAAAGTAGTAATTTTAATGTTTGTCGTCGAACCGTTTACGGTGACGACCTTAATGCCGCAAGCCTCCGCCGCGGAAGCGTCATCGGTAAGCTTCATTTTGCGAGTTTTCTTGCTTGATATTAAAATATCTTTATAGACAAAGCCTTGAGGCGTTTGCGCCCGCCACAAAACCGAGCGGTCAATGGTATAAGCAACGGTATTAGAACCTACTGCCACTTTCTTGATGGTATCGGTAACCGGTATCACCGGCACTACTCCCTGCTTATTTCCCAAAGGCGCAATGACATTAGATATCACCTGATGCGAAACAAAAGGTCTGGCTGCGTCGTGAATAAGCACAAACTCGGGCTTTTCCTTCTCAATAGCTTCCAAACCGAACCTGACAGACTCCTGCCTATCTTTGCCGCCGAAGCAATGAGGCAGGACATCAAGCCCTTTAACCGCCTCCTCATAAAGCTCTACATCATCGGGGTGAATGACCACCTTTACCGCCGTTATGTCGGGGTGAGAAAGAAAAGTCTCGACCGTATGGGTAAGTATCATCTTACCGTGCAAAAGGTGATATTGCTTAGGCGTTCCCTCGCCAAAGCGACTGCCGCGACCCGCCGCCACAATTAACGCTATGATTTTTTGCATAATTTGTTATCCTTATTTTTACAAAAAAGAATATAAACTAACAGCAAAATAAAATAAAGATGAAACTTCAATTTGATATAAAAGCCTGCCTTGCGCCGCTTGCCGAAATCACCGACATTCCTTTTCGTTCTTTGGTAAGGGAGTTTTCCTCGTGCCTTATGTTTACCGAAATGATATCGGCGGCAGGCGCCTTCCAGAATAACCAAAAGACCGTGGGTATGATGAAGCTCGCTCCTTACGAACACCCCATCGGGGTCCAGCTTTTCGGTCATAATCCCGAACAACTGGCCGCGGCGGCAAAAATGGCGGCAGATTCCGGCGCCGATATGATAGATATAAACATGGGCTGCCCCGTAAAAAAGATAATCTCGGACGGCAACGGCTCGGCTCTAATGAAAGATGAAGCGCTGGCAGGCAGGATTGTCGAGGCCGTGGCCAAAGCCGTATCCTTGCCCGTATCGGCAAAGTTCCGCAAAGGCTTTTCGGCAGACAGTATCAACGCCGTATCCTTCGCCAAAACATTGGAATCCGCAGGGGCAAGCCTTGTCACCGTGCACGGTCGCACAAGGGCCGAGTTTTATTCGGGCACGGCAGACTGGGATATTATCGCCAAGGTAAAAGAAGCGGTGAAAATCCCCGTCATTGCCAATGGCGACATCACTTCGCCCGAAACCGCCCTTAAATGCTTGAAACAAACAAAGGCAGACGGCGTGATGATAGGCAGAGCCAGCCTCGGCCACCCCTGGGTAATGGGTCAGATTGCCGCCGCCGTTCATAACGAGCCTATCCCCGCCACTCCAACCATTGCTGAGCAAAAACAAATAGTTATAAAGCACCTTAATGCTATGTTAGACTTTTACGGCGAGCCGAGCGGGCTTTTCCAATTCAGAAAGCACCTTTGCTGGTATGTCACGGGCAAAAAAGGCGCGTCAAAGTTCCGCGAAGCAATAAATCATATTCAAGACAAAAATATAGTTTTAGAATCCATTGCAAAGTTTTATGATGAGCAAGAAAGTTGAGATGAGAATAAAAATGACAGCGATAACAAAGGAAAACAAACCGAAAGCCAAGAAAGGGCTTGACTACTACACCCGCCTTTTTAAGCGCTTTGGCGTTTGGGCAAGGAAAGTAGATTTATCAAGGAAGCTGAGCTACCTGCTTGCTCTGGCGGCTTTAATCAGCGGCGTTGCTACATACTTTGCCTTTACCCTTCCCGAAGGTCCCGATACGCAGCTTGTCCTTTTGCTGCTATACTTGGATTTAGCATTGCTGCTTTGCTTGGTCATTCTGCTTATTAGGGGGCTTCTAAAGGTATGGTATGAAAAGCGCCAAGGCAGCATAGGTTCCGGCCTACATGTTCGCTTTGTGCTTTTATTCCTTATTATAACGGCGATGCCCACCATTTTAGTTTCGGCCTTCTCGGCATTTTTTTTTAGTGTGGGTTTGCAAGCGTGGTTCGGCGACCAGGTTTATAACGCCGTTCGTGAGTCCAAAAATGTCGCCGAGGCCTACTTCAAGGAACACACCAACAGCATAACCGCCGATGTTTACTCGGTAATGTATGACATTGACACGATAAAGATGAGCAAGGACAACATTGAAAAGATACTAAACGCCAAGCTCATATCCAAAGGCGTTGATGAGGCGATAGTCTTTGATGTCTCGGGCAAGATTATCGCAAAGGCTGGCTACACCTTTACCCTAAGCTCCGAGGTTGTGCCTTTTACCGCGCTTAAACAAGCCGACAGCGGCGATATTGTGGTAAGTGTCAGCGATAACAATGACTGGGTCAAAGCATTGGTGCGTATTCCCGGCAGCATATCCTACTTATATGTCGGGCGCATGGTTGATCCTGCGGTCGTCAGCCACATTGAGCGCGCCACGATTGCCGCCAACAATTATGAGACCCTGGAAGGTCGGCGCTCCATGATAGAGCTCACCTTTACGGGCATTTTCATCATAGTCTCGCTTTTGCTGATGGTAGTTGCGGCTTGGGTAGGTATGATATTTGCTTCGCGCATATCCACTCCCATCGTGCATTTGATTGACGCCGCGGACAAAGTGCGCTCGGGCGATTTTTCCGTAAGGGTAGAGGAAAACGGCCACAAAGACGAGTTAAGCATTTTGACTCGCGCTTTTAATCGTATGATGGGCGAGCTCAACGAACTGCAAGCCGCACAAAGAAAAGCCGCTTGGGCAGATGTGGCAAGACGCATCGCTCACGAAATAAAAAATCCGCTCACACCAATTCAACTTGCCGCCGAGCGTTTAAAACGCAAATACGAGGGGCAGATAAAGGACAATGCCGAAGACTTCGCCACTTGCACCGACACCATTATCCGCCATGTCGCGGACATAGGGCGCATGGTGGACGAGTTCTCGGCGTTTGCTCGCATGCCTGCCCCCGTGTTTAAAAAGACGGACATTCGCAACATCATTGAACAAGCGGTGTTCTTGCAAAAGAATGCTCACCCGAAAATCAACTTTACGACCAACATTCCCGGCAAAGAAGTTTATTTCAACTGTGATAATCAACAAATTTCCCAAGTCGTCACCAACATTTTAAAAAATGCCGTTGAGGCAATTACCGATGGTGACGAGAAGAAAGGCAGAATTGACATATACCTAAGCCAAACGGCAAAGGGCGACATAACCTTAAAAGTGATTGACAACGGCAAAGGACTTCCCAAAGGCGAAGCCAAAGACAAAATTACCGAGCCTTATGTCACCACCAAGGCCAAAGGAACGGGGCTGGGACTTGCCATTGTAAAGAAAATCATTGAAGATCACAAAGGAACCTTAACTCTTGAAGACGGCATAAAAGGCGGCGCCGTCGTCACCATCTCCTTTCCTTATGAGGGCAAAAGCAAATGAGTGCAAACATTCTTATAGTTGATGATGAAAAGGATATCAGAATGCTCGTCGCGGGCATTCTGCAAGACGAAGGCTATAATGTCCTGGAAGCCGGAGACAGCGACGAAGCTTTATCCCTTTACAAAGGCGAAAGGCCCGATTTGGTTATTTTGGACATTTGGTTGGAAGGCAGCCCCCTTGACGGTATGGATATTCTAAAGGCAATCCGCGAACAGGACAGTGTCACACCCGTAATCATGATGTCGGGCCACGGCAACATAGAAACCGCGGTCAGCTCCATAAAGGTCGGCGCTTATGACTTTATTGAAAAGCCGTTTAAGTCCGACCGCCTTTTGCTTGTCATAAAAAGAGCGCTTGAGAATAACCGCCTTAAACGAGAAAACGAGGATTTGCGCAGGCAAATGTTCGGCGATGAAGAACTTGTCGGCACATCTTTAAGCATGCAAATGCTGCGCCAAACCTTGAATAAAGCGGCCCCTACGCAATCTCGCATTATCATCACGGGCGCACCCGGCTCGGGTAAAGAATTGGTGGCAAAGCAAATCCACCTGAAATCCAACCGCAAAGACGCTCCTTTCATGATTATAAATTGCGCAGGTTTAACCGACGACAGGGGCGAGGCTGAAATCTTCGGCGAAGAGAAAAACGGCGAAGTCATCAAAACGGGCATTTTGGAAAAGGCGGACGGCGGCACGGTCCTTCTTGACGAAGTCCACGAAATGCCGATAGGAATCCAAAGCAAAATGGTGAGATTTATCCAAGAGGAGGGCTTTGAACGCCTGCACGGCAACAAGCGCATTAAAAGCGACATTCGCTTTTTGTCCTCATCAACCAAAGACCTCCTTGCCGAAGTAAAGGCAGGCAAACTTCGTGAGGACTTATACTATCGCCTGAATGTCATTCCCGTTCGAGTTCCTCCCTTAAAAGAAAGACGCGGCGACATAGCCCTTTTGGTATCCTATTTTCTAAATCGCTTCGCTACGATGAAGTCCAAAGATGCTCCGCATTTCAAAAACGACGCGCTTACTTTGTTTGAAAGCTACGACTGGCCCGGCAATGTCCGCCAACTTAAAAACATTTTAGAATGGCTTATGATTATAAACGCCGAGGATTGCAAAGAAATAACCGCGGATATGCTACCTGCCGAAATTAACTCCTCTGCCCCCGATTCTTTGAGGTGGGAGCGCTCGGAATCCATAATGTCGCTACCTTTAAAAGACGCCAGAGATGTATTTGAAAAAGAGTATCTGGAAGCGCAGTTAAAGCGCTTCGGCGATAATGTGTCCAAGACCGCGAGCTTTGTTGGTATGGAACGCTCGGCCCTTTATCGCAAATTTAAAACTCTTGGCATTGATACCAAGAATTAAGGAATAAGGAAAAGGAATAAGTCTATGAAAACAATTATTTGCGGAGCAGGGCAAGTCGGCACTGATATTGCCGAGTATCTGTCCGATGAGGCAGACTCGGTAACTTTAATAGATCCCGACATTAAACTGACCGACGAGCTGAACGAGAAAATAGATGTCAGGGCCATTGCCGGCAACGGCTCTTATCCGGATATTTTACAAGCCGCGGGTGCCGAGGACACGGATATGATTGTAGCGGTTACCCCTTCGGATGAGCTTAATATGGTGATTTGCTCGGTTGCCCACTCTTTATTTAACATTCCCACCAAGATAGCTCGCATAAGAGCTCCCGAATACTTGGGCAGGCGCTGGCCGAAGCTCTACACCAAAGGCAATATCCCTATTGATGTTATCATATCTCCGGAGATGGAAATGGCTAAATCCATTACCAGAACTTTATCCGTCCCCGGTGCGTTGGAAGTCTTGCCTTTGGCGGACGGCAAGCTCTACCTTTTAGCCATGCGTTGCAAAAAGGATTGCCCTCTAATCAACACCCCTATTGAGAAAATAGGCGCAGTCGCCCCCGATTTGCACCTCAGCATCATAAGCATAATCCGCTCCGGTCACAGCCTTGTGCCGCATTCGGACGAGCAAATAGAGGAGCATGACGAGGTATACTTTCTTATCCCTTCCGAAGAAGTTGCCAAGGCAGGGGCTGCATTTGGCTACGACGAGCCGACCTCGGGCAAGATTATTATCTTTGGTGCGGGCAGGACAAGTCTTTTCCTTGCCGAGAGCTTGCTTGAAGCCGACTCTTCGCGCAACATCACCATAATTGAAAAGGATAGCCGGTTAGCCGAAGCCGCCGCTAACGCTCTTACCGGCGTCAATGTCATAAACGGCGACTTTTTGGAATACGAGATATTAGAGGAAGCCGGCATAAGACAAGCCGAAACCGTCATAGCGCTGACTTCGTATGATGAGGATAATATCCTTGGCGCGCTTTTGGCAAAACGCTACGGGGTAAGGCAAACTTTTTCCTTAACCGGTAAAATGGCGTATCACAGTCTGATTGCCAACTTGGGTATTGATGTCGTTTTGGATCCGAAGGCAGTGACCTTATCCGGCATTATTCGCAATGTCCGTAAAGGCTTCGTCAAATCGTCCTTTGCGATTGAAGGCGGGATTGCCGAGCTTTTGGAGATAGATATATCCGAGGAAACGGGACATATTCACAAAAAGGTCGGCAGCCTTGACCTGCCCAAAGGAGTATTCCTCGGTGCGGTTTTGCGAAGGGATAAGTTTATCGTCCCCACCGAGAACCTTACCTTTGACAAAGGCGATAAGCTCTTTTTCCTTGCCAGACACAATGCGGTTAAGTCATTGGAAAAAACATTTTCCGGCGGGCTCGGTCTGTTTTAGTATGGACTTTCAAATTAAAAGCGTTATATGCTATAAGCTCTTGATTGATACCACCGCAACAATAAGAACAAAAGGAAGGCCAAAATGTCAAATCTCAAAGAAGAAAATGTCCAGAACATGTTTTTAGAAACTTTAAAGAACAGCCGCGCTCCCGTCACGATATTCTTGGTGTGCGGCGTCCGCTTACAGGGCGTTGTCACCCACTTTGACGACAAGACGATACTTCTTAAAAGGGAAGGGCATACGCAGCTTGTATTCAAGCATTCCGTATCAACGGTTATGCCCATTGACCCCATAGACATTGACGACATGGACGACTCGTCCGGTAAAAAGGGCAAGGCCTAGGAAAGCTTAAAAACAAAAAAAGGGAAGTCATATAACATTGCCACAAAAAGAAAAACAAAACGCCATTGTTATATATCCCGCTTTAGTAGTATCTCCGGCCAACTCTTCAAAAGCGCCGCTTCGTTCGTCTTCCGCCAGACTGGCCGAGGCGGTAGGGTTGGCCGAGGCAATATCCTTAAATGTAGTCTTTTCCGAAACCGTTAACCTTAGCAATATCAAGCCCGCGACCTTCATAGGTGCCGGCTCGGTTGAAAGAATCGGAGGCTTGGTAAAGGGCTTAGATGCGGATTTAGTCATCATGGACTGCCAGCTTTCCCCCATGCAGCAACGCAATTTGGAAAAAGTCTGGGGAGCAAAGGTTATTGACCGCACCGCCTTGATTTTGGAAATTTTCGGCGAGCGCGCCAGCACGAGAGAGGGTGTTTTGCAAGTGGAACTTGCGCACCTTTCATACCAAAAAAGCCGCCTTGTCAAAAGCTGGACCCACTTGGAAAGGCAGCGCGGCGGAGCGGGCTTTTTGGGCGGCCCCGGTGAAAAGCAAATTGAAATGGACCGCCGCATCATTGGCGAAAAAATCATAAAGCTCAAAAAGGATTTGGAAGCCGTAAAGAGGACCAGAGGCCTTCACCGCAAGGCGCGAAGCCGCGTCCCTTATCCCGTTATTGCGCTTGTCGGCTATACCAACGCCGGTAAGTCCACGCTTTTTAATCATATAACCGGTGCGGGCGTTTTGGCAAAGGACCAGTTATTCGCGACCCTTGATACTACTATGCGGCAAATCACCCTTCCTGCCGGCTCGCACGCTATTTTATCCGATACGGTCGGCTTTATCTCGGAACTCCCCACGGAACTAGTCGCCGCATTCAGAGCCACTTTAGAGGAAGTGCTGGAAGCCGACATTATCCTTCATGTCCGAGACTGCGCTCACCCCGATTCCGCCGCGCAAAAAGAAGATGTGCTGCAAGTTTTAAAAGGCCTCGGCGTCGGCGATAAGATGGAACATTCCATGATTGAGGTGCTGAACAAAGTCGATTTGCTTGATCCCGCCACTCGCTCGGGAATGCTTTCCTCCTCAAAGCGCAAAAATAAAGTCATTGCCGTATCTGCCGTTACGGGTGAGGGCTTGCCCCGCCTGCTTGAACTTATTGAAGAATATTTGAGCAGGTCGAAAATTGACTTTACCGTAAAAATCGACAGCTCCGACGGCGCAAAGATTTCTTGGCTTTACCGCCACGCCGAAGTTATAAAACGCAAAGACGATGCTATGTTGTCCACTTTCTATGTCAGAATGGAAAAATCTGATATTGAAAGATTAAAAAGTATGCTAAAAGAAGTATCCGGAGACAAAGACAATGCTTGATACCATAACCGACATAGTGTCCGATATAATAGAAGACACCGCGCAAGAGTGCATTCTGCCTTACTTTCGCCATTTAAAGGCAGGCGATATCACAACCAAAAAAAGCCCGAATGACTATGTCACCGTTGCGGATATAAAGGCCGAGCAGTATCTTTCGCAAAGACTTAAAAAGCTTGTTCCCGGTTCGGTTGTCTTAGGCGAAGAGGCCGCCTTTAAAAATCCGAAAGTTTTTGAGTCCCTTTGCTATCCCGATACTACGGTTTGGATAATTGACCCCTTGGACGGCACAAAGAACTTCATCAAGGGGCAAAGCATCTTCGGCATCATTGTTTCAATGGTGATAAACGGCGAGACGGTTGCCGGCTGGATAAACATTCCCTTGCATAAAAATGTCATGATTGCCGGCGAAAAGGGCTCGGGCGTTTGGAGCCAGGGCATAAAGCTTTGCACCACCAGCTTCAATAAAGAATTATGCCGCATGAAAGGCTCTTTAAGCATTGAGATTCCAAGCCTTAACGAAAAGATTCGCAGCAAATTATGGTGGGGCAGTGCGGCTTTTTCCTACGCCATGCTTCTTACGCGCAACATTCATTTTGCCATTTACCGCACCCACCCTTTGCAACCTTGGGACCACGCCGCCGGTGTTTTCTTACATAAAGAGGCGGGAGGAGTAAGCGGATTTATTGACGGCTCGCAATATCGTCCTTTCCCTATCGACAGCACCTTAATCCTTGCTCCGGACGAGGAAATATGGCAGGAGTTGGCACATACGGTTAAAGCCGATGCCGCGCCTTAATTTCCTTTAAACCCGTATTATAAACTTAAGTCTATCTTCTTTTTTCTTCGCCGTTTGTCTTAAATGACTTTCAGGGGCGGTTTTCTTTAAGGGCTAAAGTCGGGCCGCCCCTGCTTAAAAAACTTTATATCAAGAAGGAGATAGAAAATGTTACTAGGAACCAGATATCCGACATTGGCATTTCATACGGGTGGAGCAGGTCAGGCTGATGACGGAATACCACCTCAGCCGTTTGAAACTTTTTGTTATGATTCCGCGCTTACCCAAGCCAAGATTCAAGACTTTAATGTTGTTCCCTACACTTCGGTTTTACCTCCCGAGCTGTTTAACAACATTGTTCCCGTTGAAAAGGTTGAAAAGAGCTTTAAACACGGTGCCGTTTTGGAGGTAATCATGGCAGGGCACGGAGCAGATGTCGCTGATCATAAGGCCATTGCCACCGGTATCGGTATATGCTGGGGCAAGGACAAAAAGGGCAACTTCCTTGGCGGTTGGGCCGCGGAGTATGTAGAGTTCTTTGATACCTTCATTGATGACGATATCGCCAAGGCTCACTGCGAAATGTGGCTTACCAAATCTTTGAATCACGAACTGATGTTGAGAGATGTTGAAAAGCACAGCGAGTTCCAATTCTTCCACAACTTTGTGAACATTAAGCAGCGTTTTGGATATTCTCTGACGGCTCTGGGCTTTTTGAACTTTGAAACCACAGATCCCGTAAAGCTTTAAGAAAACAAACAGGCGAGGAAAATCAACACTTCCTCGCCTTTTTTTCTTTTTAAGGAGAATAAAATGAGTGATACAAACAAGAAAATAAGCAAAGGCGGGTTGGGCGTATTGGCACTTTCCGCAATTGTTATAAGCTCGATGATAGGCGGCGGAGTTTATAACCTTCCCCAAAACATGGCCTCGGTCGCAGGGGCGGGAGCGGTTATTATCGCTTGGCTCATCACCGGCATCGGCATTTACTTCATCGCCAATTCTTTCCGCGTGCTATCCGTAGTAAAACCAGACCTAAAAGCCGGTATTTACATGTATTCAAGAGAAGGCTTCGGACCATACATGGGCTTTACGATAGGGTGGGGCTATTGGCTTTGCCAGATATTCGGAAATGTAGGCTACGCCGTCATTACCATGGACGCGCTTAACTACTTCTTCCCGCCATATTTTGAAGGAGGCAATAACCTCTATTCAATCATAGGCGGCTCAATCATAATATGGGTGTTTAACTTCCTTGTATTAAAGGGCGTAAAACAGGCGACTATCGTCAATATCATAGGAACATCAGCTAACTTCATTGCTTTAACTTTGTTTGCTATAATATTGATTTTTATGTTTAATATCGACAAGTTCTCTTTCGACTTCTGGGGCCACATGGTAGGCGGCGGCGAAAAGGATCTTGGCTCCATTCCCGACCAAGTCAAAGCGACAATGCTGGTCACTCTTTGGGCCTTTATAGGTATTGAAGGCGCGGTGGTCATGTCCGGCAAAGCCAAGAGTCAGCAAGATGTGAGCCGTGCAACCATAATAGGCTTTATCGGCTGTCTTACCATCTACGCACTTCTTTCGCTTTTGCCGTTTGGCTTTATGACCCAAGCGGAAATAGGCGCGGCCGCACCTCCTTCCACGGCGGCGGTTTTGGAAAGAGCCGTCGGACCTTGGGGCAGCTGGCTTATGAATGCCGGCATGTTGATAGCGGTCTTATCCAGCTGGCTGGCTTGGACCATGATTGCCTCGGCAATTCCTCATGCTGCCGGAGAGAACGGCACTTTCCCGAAGGTTTTTGCCAAGACTAACAAGAACGAAGCTCCCTGCGTGTCGCTTTGGGTTACCAGCATCATCATGCAAATAACCATGATTTTGGTTTACTTCGCGGACGACGCTTGGAACACGATGTTAAGCATAACAGGCGTAATGGTCCTGCCCGCCTATCTTACCAGCACGGCCTACTTATGGAAGCTTTGCGAGGACGGCGAGTATCCGACAACGGGCGTATCGGTAAAAAGAAGCACTTCTTTACTAAGCGGTATTCTGGGCTCGGTATTTGCCGTTTGGCTTTTGTATTCTGCCGGAGTTTCATATTTGCTTATGGCGGTATGCTTCTTGGCAATCGGCATTCCCGTCTTTATATGGGCGAGAATGGAGGCCAAGGACGGCAAACCGATTTTCACCTGCGGAGAAAAGATACTTGCCGGCGCTATCATTGCGATAGCAATTGCCGCGATTGTCTTTTTCTGCCAAGGGATAATCAAGGTATAGCCTGATAGCCTGACAAGGGCAAAAACTCCCAAGACAAAGGCGGGACTAACTCCTCCCGCCTTTTTCTTGTTTGCCCGCTGCTTGC
>CACZRW010000048.1 GCA_902783675.1 uncultured Pseudomonadota bacterium
ATCTCCTATAAGTTAAAAAATATCTTCCACACACTATATGCAAAAGTATTCACATATTATAATATGTAAAAGTATTTGTCAATACTCAAAACACACATTGTATAATAGTGTAAAAAATCACATTATAATGTGATTATGTCCCTTGTTAGATTATGAGGGGTATGTTGTGGCAAAAAATAAAGATTTTCTCTTTCTTTTAGGACGCAAAATTGTTCAAAGGCGAAAAAGTATTGCTTTGAGCCAGGGAAAGTTAGCAGAGAAAACGGGTAAAATCGTTAATACCATATCTAACATAGAAAGAGGTATCGGCGATCCCAGAATATCTACTTTGCTTGATATATCAATCGCCTTGGAAATCAGTCTGTCGCAGTTGGTTGATGTGGATATGAAGATAAGTGAGAATTATAAAAAATCTAATGAAAAAACTATCAATGAGATAGTTAAGATTTTGCAGGATATGGATGAAAAAACTTTAAAAATTGCTGCCGGACAGATTAGGGTTCTGAAAGAGTTAAGAAATTAGTTTTGGCTTTGGGGCGTGGCAGCCTTTTTAAGGCGGAGCGTTTTACGCTCGGCGCGCTTGAATTTTAAGAATTTGGCGGTGTTTTGCTGATGTTCTTCATAGGTTTTGGCAAAAAGGTGCTCGGTCGGGTTGTCGGGATTCACCACAAAGTAAAGGTAGTCGGTAGTGGCGGGGTTTAATGCCGCTCGCAAGCTGTCCAGTCCGAAGTTGCAAATCGGTTTTGGCGGAAGTCCTTTATGTATGTAGGTGTTATAGGGGCTTTTTGTTTCTAAATCCTTATAAACCAAGGGGCGATCAAGGTCAAAGCTGCCTCCTGTCACCGAGAAAATTACCGTGGGGTCGGATTGCAGCTTCATGCCTTTTTTTAAGCGGTTGATGAATACCGAGGCGATAATGGGGCGCTCGGCGGCGGTGACGGCTTCGCGCTCTATCATTGAGGCTAAAACTTTCGCCTTGGCAAAGGATTCTATGGGGGCGCTTGCTTTGTGGTTTCCCCATAGCTTTTCCGCTTCGGTGGTAAAGGTTTTCTGCGCGCGGGAAAGTATGTCTTGGCGAGAGTCTCCATAGGAATAGTGGTAGGTCTCGGGCAGCAAGGTGCCGTTTTCAGGTATTGATTCAATTTTGCCGCTTAAGTTGTTGGTGGCGCTTAATTCTTTGACTATGTCCGAGCTTGTCAGGCCTTCTTTGAAGGTGATTTTGTGAACGATTGTGGCGCCCGAGATGATTATGTCCGTGATGTCCTTTGCGCTGGCATTTGCGGGGATTTGGTATTCGCCTGTCTTTAGGTCTTTTTCTTTGCCTTGAATGCGGGCGAAGAACTTAAACCAAAAGGGGCTGGTGATTAGGTTCTTTTGGCTTAGGTCGGCGGCGGTTTTGTTAAGGCTTGTGCCTTTGGCGATAAGTATGACTTGTGCGGGGTTTTGAGTGGGCGAGGTGTATTCGTAATAGCCAAAGGTAACGATTGCTCCCGCCGCTATCGCAAAAAGGATAAGCAGGGCAAATATGCTGCGAAAAAGCCGTTTCATGGGCTAGACCTTGGATAATAAAAGGGTGGCGTTCGTGCCGCCAAAGCCGAAAGAGTTGCTTAAGGCGTGGGTGATTTTCTTTTCCTTTGGTGTGTTGGGGACAAGGTCAAGGCCTGCCGTCTCATCCGCGATGTCGTGAAGATTGACTGTCGGGGGCAAAATGCCGTTTTGTAATGCTAAAACGGTGTAGATTGCTTCCACTCCGCCGGCGGCGCCAAGCAAGTGGCCCGTCACCGATTTGGTTGATGACATGGAAAGAGTATCCAAGTGGTCGGCAAAAAGGGCCTTTACGGCAGTGGCTTCGGCTATGTCGCCTGCTCCGGTCGAAGTGCCGTGAGCGTTAATGTAGCCGATGTCCTCAAGCCCCAGCTTGGCATCGCTGATTGCGGCTCGCATTGATCTTATAGCGCCTTTGCCCTCGGGGTCGGGGGCGGTGATATGATAGGCGTCGCTGGACATGCCGTAACCGGATACTTCTGCGTAAATTTTAGCACCGCGGGCTTTGGCATGTTCGTATTCTTCCAAAACGACAATGCCGGCGCCTTCGCTCATTATAAAGCCGTCGCGAGCCTTGTCCCAAGGACGGCAGGCAAGCTCCGGTGTGTCGTTGTAGGCGGTGGAAAGGGCGCGCGCTTGGCAAAAACCTACCAGACCGAGCGGGGTGAGCGGAGCTTCCGTTCCACCTGCGACCATAATGTCCGCCGAGCCAAGCTTTATCATGGCGGCGGCCTCACCAATGGCATGGGTCGAAGTGGCGCACGCTGTGCAAACGGTAATGTTCGGTCCTTTGAAGCCATACTTTATGGAAAGGTTACCCGCTGCCATGTTGCATATGACCGAAGGAATGAAAAAGGGGCTTACGCGGCGCGGTCCTTGCTCGTGCAAGGTTTTTGCGGTATCAAAAATAGTGCTAAGCCCACCGATGCCCGAACCGACCAGGACGCCGACTCTTTCTTTTTCTTCGTCGGAGAGGCTTTCCAATCCGGCGTCTTCAACGGCGTCTTTG
>CACZRW010000049.1 GCA_902783675.1 uncultured Pseudomonadota bacterium
ATTGTAATCGCCGCACATACCCAAATCGGAAATATACCCTGTCCCCTTGGGCAGAATCATAGCGTCCGAAGTAGGAATATGAGTATGCGTGCCGAACACAAGACTGACCAAGCCGTCGCAAATGTGTCCCATCGCCATTTTTTCCGAAGTCGCCTCGGCGTGAAAGTCCAGCAATATGGCATCTACATCTTTGCCCAAGCGATTCTTCTCCAGCCACCTTTGCGCGGTAGTAAAAGCGTTATCAAATCCTTCAAAGAACAAATTGCCCAAAAGTTGCAAAACCGCCACTTTCCGCCCGTCCGCCAAAGTCGCGATATAGTCGCCTTTGCCCGGCGTAAGCAAAGGATAATTCATCGGGCGAACAAGCCTTGGCTCGGTATCAATAAATTTAATTATTTCCTTTTGGTCCCAAGTATGATTGCCCAAAGTCACCACATCAACGCCGGCATTAAGAAACGCCTTTACCATTTTTTCGGAAATCCCAAAACCGTGAGCGGCGTTTTCTCCGTTTACGACGACAAAATCAAGCGCCATTTTTTTCCTAAGGTAAGGCAACTTTTCAAGCAAGAGTTTCCGCCCCGCTTTACCAACCACATCACCCATTGCCAGTATTTTCATTTTATTCCTTTATTTATTTTTATTTAACCACTGCACGCCATACTATAATATAGACCAATTTAAAGAAAGAATAAAAAGAATGCTAACATTACTTACCGGCATCGCCATCGTAGTATTATTTGCTCTGCGGCCTTTCGTAAACAAGAAATCCAGCCGAGAACTACCTCCGGCCGTTGCCTCGTATTTCAGCTCTTTTTATTGCATAGTGCTTATAATTCCCACCTTACCGATTTTTTGGGAATACTTTTTCATTGAAGGGAACTCGGTATTTTTAAACCCTTGGATACTTGTTCCGATTATCAAAGGCGTGTCAATCCACATTCAAATAAAGTTCCTGCAAACCATCAACAAAGAAAGCACATCAAGCAGCGCTTTTTGGGGAGTTATAGGACTTGCCATAGGAGCAATCGTCACAACTTTGGTATTCGGCTCTGACATCAGTTTAAACAAGCTCATTATCATCATCTCCATAGGCATAATCGGAATGCTTTTCTTTACCATAGGGGAAGGAAAATCACTCTCCGTCACGGGCAAAAAAGCCTTCCTTATCGTCGTAATTTGCGGGGCGACGAACGCTTTTTGTGATGTTACCGGCATTAAATACCTCAACTGGTATGTCCTTCTGGCGGTTACCAGCGCGAGCATGTTTTTGTGTTCTTTTTGGGATAATCGCAAATCCATAAAGATAAAGGAGCTTATCAAGACCAGACATCTCGTCATCGCAGGCATGACCTTTGCTCTTGGCGACTTTGTTTTAATCTTTTCAATGCAGTCGTTTTTCCCTGTTTTAGCGGCCTTGTTCCTAATCAGAGTGGCGCAAAGCATAGATATTGTGGCAGCTCACCACATTTACAAAGAAGGCAAACCGGGGCTTCAATACTTTTTCGGACTTGGCACGATTGCCATCGCTTACTTTTTCTACTTCGGATAGGAGGAAGGGGGAAAGGGGGAAAGTTACCCTCGGATAATTTCTTTTTCGGTAACAATCATATCCATTTTGACATCCCACTTATCCGCCATCATCATGGAGACTTCCTGCGCGGCGTAAGCGATACCCAACTTAACGGCATTTTCCTTAAGAGAATTAACGGCAAAGAACTTATCGAAAAAGCCTACACCCGTGCCAAGACGATTACAGAACCTGTCAAACCCGAACAAAGGCACAACGAACAAATCAATTTCGTCCGAGGAAACAGCATTTCCCACGGGATACTCAATCCCGCACCAATCCGGTTTCATCACGCTACCTAATTGCCACTTATGATATTGTATATTCTCGCCGTTAAGTATTACTTCCGGGAAACATACCGACCTGCCTTGCTCTAACAAGAAATGATTTATAAGCGACACATCGGTTTCCTCGGGCAAAGGATTATAGCTGGCAACCACCCTTGCGTCCTGCCACTCATCAAGTTCCTTAAATTTTTCGAAGATAGCTTTTTCGGCTCTTATTCTTTCCTCGCTGGGAATAGCCGAGCGCCTTTGTCTGACCAGATTCCTTAAAACATCTTTATTCATGTCAATCCCTTAAAAAGGGGCGCTTCACCCTAAAACGCCCTGCCAGCCCTGACAAGAGGAGGCCTTCTTAGCCGTCGATTGCTCCAAGAACCGATCCGTGAGCCTAAAGTTAAATTCGGACACCATATTACCATGACCACGATCACAGTTAGGGACAGTGCCCTTTTCTATATCAATGTAGCCCGGAGGTACTTTTATCTAACGCACCAGAAAGCCTTCACTCATCGACGGAATAAGCCTAGCACACCTAAACCAGCTTGGCAAGATTTTCTATCTTTTCCAAAATACGATTAAGCGACTCTTCATACCGATTTTCTTTTAAAGCTACATCTTCATAATCGGGATTGGCATCAACCTTTGCCAGATAAGCCTCTTCGGCGAGCAAAACGCCGACCATCACCAACAAAAGATTGTCCGATATTTGGGGGAAAGCCCTGCGGATAGAGGCGGCTTTTTTATCCATGGCGCGCCCGATGGCGGCGAGCCGCTCTTCCTGTCCCGCGTCACACGAAAGATTATACTTTTGCCCGTCAATTATTATAGGAACGACTGCCATTAATCTTTTTTCTCCATATCTTCAATAATTGCATCAAGCTTTTTTACCGCCGATTCGGTAGACGAGCGCAAGTTCAAGTAATCAATTTCGGCTTTTTTCAAATCCTTTTGCACAGCCTCTTTTTCCAAGGCATTTTGCTCCTGCCTGGCTACAATTTTTTGCTCTAATTTTGCAAGAGCATCAGCTATTTTTTCCAATTCTTCTTCCATAATTCCTTTTCCCGAGGAAAGCCTTTTTGATTCTGACCTTAACAAACTTTTCCTCTTTCTTTTTTTCTACAGCATTTTATCGCAAAAGCAAAGGTTTTTTAGCTTAAAATCCGTTGCAATATGGAATCAAAGACATTATCTTACCAATTGTTATATCAACTTTGACAAAGGAATAATTATAATGAACAAAGAAGAATACATTGCGTGGGGCGAAGCTCACAATATGAAGGTAAACATGGATGTTATTGACAGGATATTAAAAAGGCTGGAAGTAACGGACGGACATTGTCCCTGCGTTCCGCCCGATCAGTGGACTGACGACCACATTTGCCCTTGCAAGTTCTGCGAAGAAGATGTTGCGAAAAATGGCAGATGCCATTGCAATCTTTTCCTAAAGAAATAAGCTTTAACCCTCTATTGAAAGGAGAACTAAAATGCGTTTTTTAATCTATGTATCTCAGATTCTGGTAATTTTGGCCGGGCTTAATATCGGCTTTATCGGCTTTTTTGAAGTAAATCCGATTGAAGCTTTAATTCCTTGCCCGATGTATCTTTCCTTACTGTATGCGCTCATAGGTTTAGCGGCTCTGTTGCTTGCACTCATAAAGGTTGCCGGCAAATATATATTGGGAGACGGTTGCGGTTGCGGCTGCGGCTGTTGCACCTGCGGCCCCGAGTGCACTTGCGGTGAAGGCGAGCAAAAAGCTAAAAAGGCTAAAAAATAACTCTTAACACTACTTTCTACCATTCTCTCCCCCGCACCTCGTGCGAGGGAGAGTTTTTTTCTAACCTTTTATTAACCTAAACCCCTTTAGAATCAGAAAAAATAGTGATGGAATGGGTAAAATGGCAGAAGCAGACACCGCCTTTGCGGTTTATTTTAACGACGAAACAAAAAAAGAAGCGAGCAAAGTTTCGCTTTTACCGACTGTTTTTGGCATTTTCACCATACTTATGGGCATAGCCTGCGGCTTTTATTACACCGGTTTTTCACCGCTTAATGCTCCCTCCATAGAGACTTTTAAGACCGCAAAAGCCCCTGTCGGCTTCAACCAAAACCTTTATTCCATATCGGAAATAACTGCGAACCTGAACGATGAAAAGAGTTTTATCTCTCTTCGTGCAGACTTAGAGCTCGCAAATCCGAATGACAAGAAGAACATCGCCGCCGCCGAAAGCCTGTTGCGTGACAGCTTCATCACATATTTAAGGGAACTGTCGCCGTCGGAAACCATAGGCGCCGCCGGCACTTATGCGCTTAAAGAAGATATGCTTATGCGAGCGAACAAAATCCTTTTCCCCACCGCCGTAACCGACATTTTATTCCCAAAGCTGGAGGTAAAAGGCCGCCCATGACTAACAAAGGACCAGCAAACAAGCCCACCGGACTCCACGACATAAAGGCAGCCAATCCCAGCGCCGAAGTAAAGCCTTTGGAGCCGTCACAAATTGATCGCCTTTTGCGCGGCGAAAGCATTGCAACGATAAACAAAAGGCAAAGCATACACACCAGCACCAGCACCGCGGCGCGCTCACTTCCCAGCATTTTAAAATCGGGAAAATCGTCGTTTGAACCTCTGCCGATGATTGAGGTCATCTTTGACCGTTTCGGCGGTAAAAGCTCCGCATCTTTGCGAAAGCTCACCGGCACGAACATCAAAGTCAGTCTTGTTTCGGTCGTAGGCGTTCACTTTGGCGACTATCTGGTCGGACTTCCCCAATCCTCACTTGTCGCCACTCTTGCGAACGAGGCAAAGGAAACCATCGGTCTTTTGTCCTTCAACTCGGACATGATTTACTCAATAGTTGATGTTTTGCTGGGCGGAAAAAGAGGCACGGCAGTAATGCGCATTACCGACCGCCCGTACACCAACTTTGAAAAACTTCTGCTCACCAAAGCGGCAAAAGAAATTGCCTCGGATTTATCGCAAAGTTTTCAAAGTCTTATTCCGCTCTCCTTTGCCTTTGACCACCTTGAGACCAACCCGAAACTGGCGGTTGTTGCGCGTGATTCGGACCCCGTAATCCTATCCCGCTTCAAAGTAGAGATGGCGGAAAGAGAGGGAACTTTTGAACTTATGCTCCCCTATGCCAGCCTTGGCAAATCCAAAGACATTCTTTCGCAGTCTTTCATCGGCGAAAACTCGAAAACCGACAGCAAGTGGCAAGAAGCGTTAAGCGAAGAAATTGCTCTTGCCGGTCTTGATTTAACCGCCGTTCTTGAAACGCAGACCCTCCCCTTAAAAGAAGTCTTAAACTGGCACATAGGCTCAAAATTAGAACTTGTCGCCTCGCCTGATTCCGACATATCCTTATTTGCGGAAACGACTCCGATGTTCTATGGCAAATTGGGGCGTAAAGGCTCTAAAATCGCGATTCAGATTGAAGCCCCGATAGCTAAGGACTAAGATGGGTAAAGGGGAACAAATATGCTGGAAAAACTAAAATCATTTTTCATTTTGCTTTTTATTTTTGCGGGAGTTTTTGTGCTTACGGTCAAGCTCACCGAAATTATAAAAGGCCCTCGCGAACAAACCCCCGCCACTTCTCCCGCCGCTTGTGTATCCGATAAAACTCCGTCCGAAATTGCCGTGCTGGAAAGTCTTTCTTTGCGCCGCCAACAATTGGAAGCAAAGGAAGCCGAAATTACCGCCACGCTCAAAGCCGTAAAAGACGCCGAGCGCGGGCTTGACGCAAAGATTCTCACGCTCACCGCGCTTGAAAAATCGGTAAAAGAGACAATGAACGCCAAAGAGACCAAAGACGCCGCCAAGATTGCCAGCCTCGCCAAAATCTACTCCGGCATGCGTGCGAAAGAAGCCGCAAAACTTATGGCGGATTTGGATATTAAAACCGCCGCCGCAATTATCGGCAACATGCGTGAGATTAAAGCCGCCGCGCTTTTATCCGAATTACCCGAGAACAAAGCAAAAGCAATTACCGAGATAATTACTTCTCTAGATTCCAAACCCTGATTCATAAGAATCCGGCAGGTCGTTTTCAATTAAAACAACATCTCCGACTTTAAGATTTTCGCTCATCCACGCTTTGGCATCGGCAAAGCCGTTTACCTCAACCACCAAGGCATTTTTACCGGCTTTTTTCCTAAATCCGTCGATAAAACTTTTAAGCCGTGAGGGCACTACCGCAATTAAAATATCCGCAATCTCGCCTGCCTTTTCGCCTAAGTCATGGTGAAGTTTATCGTGCAATTTTCCCATCTCAATCATGCCCGGAGTAATAAGAATCCTGCGCCCTTTCTGCCCGCGTCCCAAGATACCCAAAAGCTCAAGCGCCGAGGCAAATCCGTCGGGATTAGAGTTGTATCCGTCATCGATTATAACTGCTCCTCCTGCATCTTTAACCTCTAGCCTGTGCGCCACTTGCGGCAAGTTTTTTAGCGCCGCGATTATAGTCGTCGCGGGCATCCCGAGCTCCAGCGCCATAGCGATTGCCAAAGCGATATTCTGCGCGTGGTGCTCCCCGAAAATCGGGGCAAAGATTTTCATTTTTTCCTTGCCGTTATTAAAAACAAATTGCAGCCCTTTTTCGCTTTGCTTTATGTCGGAAACAAAAAACTTTTCCCCTTCTCCGACCTTAATCGCACCCTTTGGTAAGAGCTTAAAAAACCTTTCCTCAATTTGATTTTTGTTAATGATTAGCACACCGTTTTCACCGACCGCATTTGCCAGTTCAAACTTTGCTTTAGCCACATTTTCCTTTGTCTTAAATCGCTCAAAATGAGCATCGCCGACAGCAGTAATAATCCCGTGTTTAGGCCTTACCAAATCGCAAACTTTTTTAATTGAGCCGATATAATAAGCACCCATTTCAACGATAAAAAACTTGTGCGAAGAATTAAGATTTTGATTGATAATCCGCGACACACCCAGCAATGTGTTCACACTTCCAGGCGTATAAAGCACCTCGGCATTCGCCGCCAAAATATGCGCCAGAAAATGCTTTACCGAAGTCTTGCCATAGGAACCCGTAACACCGATAACCATCGTCTTTGACTTCGCGATTTTTGCACTTGCCATACGCACGAACTTGCGCCTGCCATATGCCTCCACCGGCATCAAAATTATATTCGCCGCAACCGGCACAAAGGGGAGCAACTGCACCGTGATAATCGCAACCATAACGGGGGATAAAACCGCCCATTTATAAAGCCCGAATATCACTCCTAAAACCAGAACAAAAGAAACAAAAAAGATTCTTTTTACCCGCCAAGTCATGACCAATTTCTTCTTTGCGTGCCGCATATATTTTTGCTCGCGCAAAGCATAAAAGGTAAACGGCACAAAGGCAAAGAACGCCAAGAAAGGAAACTTTAACGCCGCCACCCACAAAAGCAAAAGCCAAAGGCAAAGACGCTTATCCACAAGCCTCGCGCCTTTAAAAACCAACTTCAAAAAGTTTTTATTCTCGTATTCTTCCTGCTGAAAAAACATCAACAAAAAGCGCATTCTAAGCAGCACAAAAACCGCCAAGAAAACCAGCACAAAAATACCGATATAAAAGTCAAAAGAGTTTAACATCTCCAGCACTTAAACCTCGCCTTCAAAAACTCCTCGATCAAGTTTTGCGCCACGGGAGAAACAAGTATTGAAAGATGATTTTCCCCTTTTATTTCAAAAAACTCGGCATCACGCATAAGCCCTTGATAGCGCCTGCCGAACTCGCTCGGAGTTTCATTATCATCACTTCCGTAAACGAGCAGTGCGGGGCAGGTAACCTTCTTCGCCAGCTCTGCCAAATCCTCGTTCACCGCCATGACCAAAGCGCCTCGCATAACGGGCGTTGCTTCCCTGTAATCTCTGCTTCCCATTGGCAGTTTTTTTAAAAAGGAAAGAAAGGAAAAACGCCTTACAAAACGCGCTGCTTTTTTCATGCAAAAGGCTTTTATTCTAAACCGAATAGAGCGCTTTTTCTTAAGCCCCGCGCCAGCCAGAAACACCATACCGTTCACACTTTTTTTGTGTAAATTATAAAGGTGAATCGCAACCCTCGCTCCAAAAGAATGCCCGACGATAATTGTCTTTTTCTTTGGCATTTGTGCAAGTGTTTTTGCGACTTCCTCGGCATAGTCGGCAGGTGACATAGGCGCTTTCGGCTCGTCTGATTTTCCAAACCCCGGCAAGTCCAAAAGCACGCATTCCGCCTCGTCGGAAAAATACTCTGCCAAAGACGAAAAAGCCTGATAACTACCGCCCCAACCATGGATAAAAACCAACCTCAGCGGCAGGTTATTTTTTTCTTTTGGCAGGACGAGATAAAACATTTTTCCCCTACTTAAAAATGCGATTATCAGAGATGGTTTTTAGAAAATCGGAATACTTTTCTTCTTGCCTGAAACCTTCTTCAATCAAAGCATTTACAAGCTTTGTAAATCCGACCTTAGGCTCTGCCGCTTCCCACAGAAAATACGACAGCGAGCCGGGGATAGGATTAACCTCGCCAAGCCACATTTGCCCTGTTTTGGTATCGCAAAGAAAATCAATTCGCGCATTGCCGCATGCACGCAATTCGTTAAAAATCGCCGCCGCCCAAGCCTTGATATTCTCCGCTTGTTTTTTGCTAAGCTCCTTGGGATTAAGGGCGCGCGTCATCGCCAGCATTCCCGCAGAAATCCTGCCGCTATTGCCGCCCTTGCAACCGCAGGTTTTAGTCCCGCCCATCTTGCCGGCTTTGCCGTTTTTCCCGCCGGCTTTATACTTATCCTCAAAAGAAAGCACCGCATCGTTATTCTTTATCGGACGCTCAATCGCCGAGAATCTCGTCTCGCCGAAAGCATTACAAACCGACACATTGTATTCCTCTAAATTAGGAACAAACGGCTCAACCATCGCTAAAGAATCAAGCGCAAAAACTTTCAAAATAGCGGCATAAAGCTCCTCTTTATTATTGGCTTTTGACACCCCGATACTTGAGCCCAAAGAACAAGGCTTAACAATCACGGGGAACTTAAACTTCACATCTTTTGCGAGCTTCTCCACATCAAAGAAATCCTTCCCCTCGGGACGCTTTATAAGCACATCGTCAAGCACCGGCACACCGATAGCCTTGCAAACCCGCTTTGTCGCGATTTTATCCATAAAAACCGTTGCCGCCAAAGGACGACATCCCGAATAAGGAATCCCCGCCGTCTCCATCAAACCTTGGAAAAGACCGTCCTCTCCGTAGCCTCCGTGAAAAGCCAAAAACGCAAAGTCAAAATAAATCGGCTTCGCCCTGCCGAACAACCCTTTCTTAAGAGGCAAAATATGCGCCCTTTCACCACCTATTTTAAACTCTACGGGAGTAACCGTTTTTTGCTTTTCCTTAGTCAAAGGATAGGTGGAAGAATCCAAAAGTTTCTCACCCGTCCACCATTTTCCGTCCAAATCAACATAGACGGGAAAAGGCTCATACTTAGTCGTATCAATAGCACGAAAGGCCTGCAGACCTGTCAAAATACTGATATCATGCTCAAACGATCTTTCGCCGAAAAACACAGCGATTTTTTTCTTATTTTCCATTTTATTCCCCTTTAGGAAGCAACGAACAAGCTTCCTCTATTTCCTGTTGCAATTTATTCAAGAAGGCGCGTTTCTCCATACCGGGTTTTATCGGCGGCAGAAGCTCTAAAGTAATCGTCCCCGCCTTTTTAAAGAAAGAGTTTTTAGGCCACAAATAACCCGAATTAATCGCCGCGGGCACAACCTCGGCCTTGGTGTGATCGTAAATCATCGCCACTCCGGGATTGTATAAAGGCTCATCGCCCGGCGCGCGCCGTGTCCCCTCGGGGAAGATAACCACGACCTTCCCCTCTGCCAGCTTTTGTTTAGCGTTTTCAAACATGTCGCGCATGGCTCGCGTTCCGCCTTTTCTATCAACTGCGATGCACCCCATTTTTTTCATTGTCCAGCCCATGAAAGGCACCTTTGCCATTTCCATTTTGAATATATAAGCAGGCGCGTTAACCAACGAATGGAATATGATGGTATCAAAGGCAGATTGATGTTTGCACGCGATTATATACCCGCCTTTTTTGGGCAAGTTTTCCTTTCCCTTGATGACCAATTTTATACCGACCAGCACTCTTGACAACCACAGGCAAGACCTTGACCACCAAGTAATATAGCCGATTAGCCACTTTTTCGGAAAAGGAAAAAGCACTACTGCCGAAATACACACAAAGGCAGTTAAAAACACGAAGGCTACCGTAAATATAAATGAACGAATAAATAACATTTAATCATATCCTCTTAAACTAAAACAATGCTCTTAAATAGGCAACGACATACTTATTATATTCCTTAAACAACACGCCGAGCCCCGTAAAATATCCTTTCCTTTCGGCATCAAAAGCGACACCGAAAGGCACGATTTCCATATCCGGCATCATGACGCGAAACTCGAGCAAACTGCGCGGCAAATGATAATCCGAAGTAACCAGCATAATGGATTTCAGACCCTGCGACTTCGCCCACAAAGACACCTCTAAAGCGTTTTCCTTTGTGTTACTGGCATCGCGTCCGAGCTCAGGCAAACCTCTTTTCTCCTCGGAAAGAACATCCGCCCCGCTCATACTTTCAAATTCGGCACCTCCGCCCACACCGGAGATAAAGAGCCTTGGAGCCAACCCGCGATTGAACAAATCCGACGCCGTCGAAAGCCTGTTATGCCCACCGGTTAAAACCACTATCGCATCAACATGTTTTTCTTCATTTTGCCCGCACGCATAGACACAAAAAGCAAAAAAGGCAAAACCGCAAGCATAAATAGCAAGCAACACCGCCGCTAAACAAAGCAACCTTTTTTGCCTTTTTTTCATCATCGCTACAATGTTCTCCTCAGCTTAAAGGCGACCGTGACATAGGCGGTAATTCCCGACACAAGCGCGGCGATAAAAGGCACAACCAGCACATAGAACCAATCCCAACCGCCAAGCCAACCATCGGCAATCATTCCCACTTCCAAACTCTTCGCCAAAAAGGCAGTAACAATGACAATCGGCACCGAAATTACCGCACCGATAATCGCACCGCCAAAACTGAAAGTCATTGTCCTTTGCGCGAATAACGAAGCAATGTATCCGTCTCTTGCACCGATAAGATGCAAAAGTTCAATCGCCGGCCTATGCACCGCCAAACTTGTGACCGTGGCGTAAATCACCGCAAAAGAAGTCGTAAGGAGCACCAGCCCCAAAATCCCGAGCGCCGTAAGATTCAAAGTAGTTGTAAGGTTCATAAGCTTTGCAAGCCATACCCTATGCACATCTAACGAAGCGTTAGGGGCAACCTTAACAAGCTCTTCTTTAAGCTTATTCAAATCAACATTATCACCGTCATCGACCGTAACATCAATTAGGCGCGGCAAAGGAAAACCTTCGTCCATAATCGCCTCACCGAGCCACGGCTTCAAAAGTTCTTGCAAATCCGCCAAAGGCACTATTTTCACTTGCTTCACACCATCGACATCTTTTAAAAAATCAGCGGCTTTATTGACCTCGACCATAGTGGCGCTTTTTGCTCTTTCCGTCATATCGGCACCGGCGAATTCTTTAGGCGGCAACACCTGCACCGTAAGCGACCCTGTCATAGACGAGCTCCACTTAGCCGTCATATTTTGCACGGCCAGAGCGCCTGCCAAACTAAGCGTCGCCAAAAACACCATCAGCATCATAATCCACGGCAAAAACAGACTGGAAGTATCATAGGCAAAAGGCAGTTTTCTGGGCTTATATTTTTTGCTCATATCGGCTCCCTCCCTGTCATAATCGGCCGCGCTGCCGGCAATAGATGCAAATGCCTGTCCGCAAGATGCAACCTCGGATAGCCGAGCCGCTCAATCAGCTTTTCGTTATGAGTTGCAATTACAACAGTCGTGCCGATTTTGTTAAGCTCCACGAACAGGCGCAACTGGCGCATCGCCATCTTATCATCGACATTTCCCGTAGGTTCGTCGGCAAGCAGCAACTTCGGACGATTGATAAGCGCCCTTGCGATTGCCACCCGCTGCTTTTGCCCGCCGGCAAGAGTAGGCGGTTTAGCGTCTATATGATCGGACAGCCCGACCCAGTTCAAAAGTTCACGCACATGGCGTTTTATCTCTACTTCTTTAATTCCCAAAACTCGCAAAGGAAGAGCGACATTTTCCCTTGCGGACAAATGATCCAAAAGTCTGAACTCTTGGAAAACGACTCCGATATTGCGCCTGATTTCCGGGAACTTTTTGCGATTTTTGCTAATCACATCGGTCCCGAAAACTTTTAAATTTCCTTTGGTAGGGCAAAGTGACAGGCTCATAAGATTTATAAGCGAACTTTTGCCTGCACCGCTTTCTCCCGTCAAAAAATAAAAGCTTCCGGGAGCGAGCGAAAAAGTAATATCTTCAAGAACCTCGGGGCCGTTTCCATAACGAAGCCCGACATTTTTGAACTCAACGACATTCATCATTCCAGAGCTATTTTCCAGCACTTCTTCCCCTTTAAAACCAAGCACGAACTTAATATCTTGTCTTGGCAAGATTTTAATCATATAAACAAGAGAAAGTCAAAAGTTAGCTAAAGGTTTTTTTAATCAGATGTATATTGTTTGCCCGACTTGCAAAGCTAAGTATTTGGTAAGTGATGATATTTTACCGTCACCTCTGCCGCAAGTGCGCTGCTGCCTTTGCCAAAATGTATGGCAGCTTACAGAGGAAGACTCGGCAGATTCCGGCGATGATTTGGCTTTTTTAGACATTCCGCTCGATACCTCGGAACCGGCGCCTTCGTATAAGCCGCTGGTGCTGGCGATTTTTGTTTTATGCATATTGGCGGGCCTGTGGTTCGGCAGATTTTTCCTGACGGAAAAGTTCCCTTTTATGGAAAGCGCATACAAAACTTTTGGCATTGATTCCGTGTTAACGGGGCAAGGACTTGATTTTGCCAATATCCGTCACGAAACGGTTTATGAAGACGACATGGAGTATTTGGAAATAAAAGGACAAGTAGTAAACACGACCCCGCGTCTTTTGCCTCTTCCCAAAATCACCGCCAATTTGTTTACGAGACAAGGGCTGAAAGTGGGAGAAAAGACTATATCTTTGCCCAAAGATTTTATCGCCGGATATGAAAACGAGCCGTTCAAGATTATGATACTTGCGCCTTCTTCAACGGCCGAAATTATCAGGATAATTTTCACCAAATAAC
>CACZRW010000050.1 GCA_902783675.1 uncultured Pseudomonadota bacterium
CTTTTTAAGAGGGCGAATCGGGCTAACTTTAAGTAGCTTTGTTCATAGTTATTAATTGTTTTGGTTTTTGAAGGGGGAAAACTATGCAGGGATTTAGGCTTTTAGCTTTTGCATCTGCTTTTATTGTTGCTTTTGCTTTTGCTTTTGTGCTTTCCGGATTTGCTGCGGCGGCGGGTGAAGTTAAGGTCGGAACCGATGCCAGAAAGGGGCTTTCTGTCGCCATATATAACGGCAATTTGGCTTTGGTTAAGGATACCAGAGCGATTCGCCTTGTCGGCGGTATCAATGATATTGCCTTCGTTGATGTATCGGCGCAGATACAGCCCGAAACGGCTTTGCTGCAAGGTAAAGGCTTTGTCGTGCTGGAGCAGGATTTTAACTTTGATTTGCTTTCGCCTTCCTCTTTACTTGATAAGTATGTAGGCAGGGGAATAAAGGTCATTACAACTAATCCCGCAAACGGAGTCGAAAAGACGGAAAATGCCGTGGTGCTTAGTAATAACGGCGGGACGGTCCTTAAAATAGGCAACCGAATCGAGACGGATTTTAAAGGGCG
Source organism: uncultured Pseudomonadota bacterium (assembly GCA_902783675.1). Lineage (GTDB taxonomy): Bacteria > Pseudomonadota > Alphaproteobacteria > CACZRW01 > CACZRW01 > CACZRW01. Next base: position 557 of record CACZRW010000050.1, read on the forward strand.
GCTTGTTTTCCCCGATATTCCCGATAATTTGCGCGACAGGCCTACGCTCGTTATTAAAACAAATGCCAAGAGCGGCGGAAATACTGATGTTCAGCTTGCCTATCTTACAAGCGGGCTTTCGTGGGCGGCGGATTATGTGGCAGAGCTTGATAATGATGAAAAGTTTATATCCTTAAACGGGTGGGTGACACTTACAAATACTTCCGGCGTGGCTTACGAAAACGCTAATTTGCAGCTTGTCGCAGGTGATGTGAATCGGGTGCAAAGGGAAATGGCCTCGGCGCGTATGATGAAGGCGAATGCCATGGATTTTGTTGCCGCTGCCTCTACCGGTATGCGTGAGGAAAGCTTTATGGACTATCACCTTTATTCCTTGGATAGAAAGACATCTATACTTGCCAATCAGACCAAGCAGGTGGCGCTTTTGGCATCGCCGCGAGTGGCGGTGGAAAAGAATTATCGCATAGATAATTTGTTCCACCTTTACCCGAATATGCAGAAAAGTGATTATCAGCCCAGGAATCCTGGTGTGATTCTAAAGTTCATCAATAGTGATGTCTCGGGGTTGGGTATACCTTTGCCCGCCGGCGTGTTCCGAGTCTATAAGGCGGATAGCAAAGGGCAGGTGCTGTTCGTGGGCGAGGATAGGATTCGTCATACTCCCAAGCGGGAGGAGGTTAAAATTAAGATGGGGCAAGCCTTTGATGTGACTGCCAAGGTGAAGATTACGGACTTTAAGAAGTTGTCGGATAAGGCTTATCAAGCGGAGATAACCATTGTTTTCAGCAATGCCAAGGATAGTGATGTCAGTGTGGCTTACTATCAGGATTTGCCTATCGGGTATCGGATAATCAGCGAGTCGATAACCTCTAAAAAGGAAGGGGCTAATCAGTTGTTGTGGAATGTCTTTGTGCCGAGGAACAGTGACAAGGTCCTTAAATTGGAGATTTTTGTTGCAGGATGAGGGCTTTTGAGATATGTTTCTTGACTAAAACAGAGACAAAAGGTTCAAGCGGAGAGAAAATATGAGTTGGACAGATGAAAAAATTGCAGAGTTAAAGCGCCTTTGGTTGGAAGGCAAATCTACCGGCGAAATAGGTAAAATTATCGGTATGAGTAAAAATGCCGTGGTTGGTAAGGCTCACCGTTTGGGGCTGGAAAGTCGTCCTTCGCCCATTAAGCGAGGTGATGGTGCCGAGGGTGTTGAAACTGCGGCACCTAGGGCCGGTAAAGCAGGGAAGGGCGAGAAAGCCGAAAAGGCAGGCAAGGCCGCTAAAACGGAAAAGACCGACTCCGAGGACAAGGCGGGCGAGGTCGGCTCTGCGACGAAGAAGTCCTGTGCTAAAGGGGCAAAGAGTGAGGGAGTCACTTTGGTGGACTTGAATATGCGCACTTGCCGCTGGCCTATCGGCGATCCCAAAGATCCGGATTTTCATTTTTGCGGAAAAGAGGCGGAGCTTGGCAAGCCTTATTGCGAGGAGCATCTGGCGCAGGCTTTTGTGGGAATAAAGCGCTAATTCGTTTTTTTTTGTTTTTCTTACTTGCTTACGCTTATCTATTTGCTGCGAGTCTTTTGGTTTTCCGGCGATGAAATAGCGATTCGGGCTTCCGGCAGGTGGCGGCTTATTACTATGAGCGTGCCGCTTTTTACGGATATGCTTGAGCTTTTTCCTATAAACTCGTTGCTTAATCCCTTTGGAAAGTCGCTGGATAGCGAATCGTCGGCAAGGGTGTATTTCAGCCCTTGGACTGTTATGCCTTTTGCCTTGGGGCTGTATGCAAATATGGATATCATTCCTTGGCATTTTTCGTTGTAACTTAAGGAGTCGTTCGTTATTGCCGTGATGATTTCATTCTTTGTGAAAAGTAGTCCGCGACAGCCTCTTTTAGAAAGGTAAGTCAGGCATTGAATGTTGGCAAAGGTGTGATCGAATCGATCTCCGCCCGAGCCGCCGTAGATGTAAAAGCTTTTGTATCCGAGCTTTATTCCGTATTTAAGAGCGGCAAGGGTGTCCGAATCGTCTTTATCTCTTGGAAGTTGCTTAAAATTATCTTTCGGAAGTGAGCCTTTTATGGAGTCGAAATCGCCGATGGTAAAGTTCGGAGTGATTTTTTGCCGCTTTAAGTGGTCGTAACCGCCGTCAACGGCTATGATAAAGTCGCCTTCTTTCGGGGACAGCTTATATTTATATGTGTCGCCGGAGCCGATGATGTAGCATATCTTTTGTGTGTTTGTCATACTTGTAAGCCCTTAAAATGGCGGAGGGGGAGAGATTCGAACTCTCGGTAGGTCGCCCCACGACGGTTTTCAAGACCGCTGCAATCAACCACTCTGCCACCCCTCCATACTTTGGTGGACTTTCTTTAGTTTTTTTCGGCTTTCGCCGAAACCGACGGTTTTGTCCTCCGCTTCGCTACGTTCGTCTTCGCTTCGCTACGATTTGTCCTTCGCTTCGCTACGATTTGTCCTTCGCTTCGCTACGATTCTAAAACCGCTTTGCCTACACCGTTTTTAAGCGGTACGGACGGCAGATATTTTCTCATTTTAAATGAAAAATCAAGAGTTTTGTTTAAATGCGTATTTTAATAGAAACAACGGGTTAGCTTTTAATAGAAAAAACTTATACTTTTTTTCAAAAAAGGTGTTGACAGGGTATATGCCCTTTGCTATAAAGGAAGCTCACCCAATGTCGGTGACTTTTCTCGTAAGAGAATGACCTGAACAACGACTTTTTCATTTAAGATGAGTCGACAGGGGATTTTCCCCCTCTTTTTCAGGGAAAAAATGAAAAAATGAAAAAAAATTACTTTTTTTGAAATTTTTTCGATTTTAGGTGTTGACAGGGTGTTTTTGGTGAGCTATAAACCGCCACCTCGTTTCGAAAGAAGCGGCAGTTCTTTGACAAGTTGATATGTTTTGAAAAAGGGATACGTGGACGGCAGTCGTAAGTATTTATGGAGGCTGTTCTATGTGATCTTGATGTACAAGCAAATAAAAAATAATGTAAGGAATGAAATCCTTCAAAATTTCTTTTGAGCTAGTGATTAGGAGCGCAGAATAGCTGATATGTTTTGGTTTAATTCATTAAACCTTTCATTAACATGAGAGTTTGATTCTGGCTCAGAACGAACGCTGGCGGCAGGCTTAACACATGCAAGTCGAACGGTAACATAGAGAGCTTGCTCTCTGATGACGAGTGGCGCACGGGTGAGTAATATATAGGAATCTGTCTTAAAGTTCGGAACAACTTCGGGAAACTGAAGCTAATACCGGATAATGCCTACGGGTGAAAGATTTATCGCTTTTAGAGGAGCCTATATCTGATTAGGTAGTTGGTGGGGTAAATGCTTACCAAGCCTACGATCAGTAGCTGGTCTGAGAGGACGATCAGCCACACTGGGACTGAGAACTGCCCAGACTCCTACGGGAGGCAGCAGTGGGGAATATTGGACAATGGGGGCAACCCTGATCCAGCCATGCCGCGTGAGTGATGAAGGCCTTCGGGTTGTAAAGCTCTTTTATAGGGGACGATGATGACGGTACCCTATGAATAAGCACCGGCTAACTTCGTGCCAGCAGCCGCGGTAATACGAAGGGTGCTAGCGTTGTTCGGAATTATTGGGCGTAAAGGGTGTGTAGGTTGTTTTTCAAGTTAGTTGTGAAATCTCAAAGCTTAACTTTGAAACTGCGATTAAAACTGTAAAACTAGAGTATGATAGGTGATGACAGAATTTCTAGTGTAGGGGTAAAATCCGTAGATATTAGAAAGAATACCGGTGGTGTAAACGGTCATCTTGGTCATAACTGACACTGAGACACGAAAGTGTGGGGAGC
>CACZRW010000051.1 GCA_902783675.1 uncultured Pseudomonadota bacterium
TCTTTTCACTGTTTATTAACCTTTTAGAGGGATAATTGGTTGATTATATGCAGAGGAGAAAAAATGTTTAATCTACTGAAGAATAAAGAACCGGCCGAGACGCCTGTCTTTGCCATTATTGCGGGCCCCGGGGGAGAATCTTTTAACAGTGTTCATATTGAAAAAACTGTTAAAATCCTGAACCAAGCGGGGATAGAGACCGTGCTTATCGGCAACGGTGAAGCCCCTATTTCCGAGGACGCAATTACCGCCACTCTTGAAGATTTAAAGGACAGTCACGGGTTAACGGTTTGCTTTATCGCTCACGGCTATAAAACGCAAAAAGGCGGTCACATCTTATGGCTTGGGGAGAAGGCCGATACCGACACTTTTGATCTCTTGCTTAAAATTGAAAAGGTAAGAAAGAACAAAAGCACCGATTTTGTTTTCACTTCCAGCTATGGCGATACCATTGTGCCTAAGATGTATAAAAAGCTTCATAGGAGGTCCTACATTACGGTGCTCTCGCCGACTGATAAGCTTGTAACCGGCGATCAACTTGTCGGACTTATGCAAAAAGTTTATACCAATGCCGCACTTAATACTTACGGCACTCACCCGTCAAAGGCGCTTTGCCTGTGCCACGATAAGGATATGGATATTACCCCGAAGATTGCTCTTGCCAAAAAAGGGTTTATTGAGGCACGAAAGCTCTCTACCACACGCGATAGGCACTCTTTGGTAAGGTTTTTCAGGAAGGCTGCAGTATAAAAAGCCAAGCCTAAATTAGAGTGTTCAAACCGAGTCCCGGTATGTATCAAGGCGAAAAAATAACTTAAATCAATTCATTAAGATTACCGTGTAATGTATTGATATAAACAGCTATTTTATTTTTCTACTCCCCGGTTTTTCATAAGGAATGCCTTGCTTGCATAAGGGGCAATCTTCGGGATCATACACCGCAATATCCAACTTTATGGCGCCATAAACAGGCAAATCGATTTTGCCGGCGCTTCTGTCTGCCAGGCAGGCAATCGCGACCACTTTTCCGCCCATGGCTTCCACCACTTCTTTTACTTCCATGCTGGACTTTCCGGTAGTAACCACATCTTCGGTGATGAGCACTTTTGCCCCCGGCTTAATGGTAAACCCGCGACGAATGGACATTTTTCCATCATCATCGCGCTCGGCAAATATGGCTTCCTTGCCAAGCTGCCGTCCCAATTCATAAGCCACGATAATTCCGCCCATAGCAGGACCGACCACGATATCAATATCCAAGTTTCTTACTTTATCCGCCGTAGTCTTAAGTATCTCTTCTGCTTTATCGGGAAAGCGCAGCACTTTTGCGCATTGCACATAGCGATTAGAATGCTTGCCCGAAGACAGTAAAAAGTGCCCTTCAAGTAATGCTCCCGATTCTTTTAGAATCTCAATGTTTCTCTCGTCCGTCATTTTACCACTCCTCTAATTTCAGATAAATCGTCAATCCCTTCGGATTTCATAAAGTTTTCTATACCTTGAATAACATTTATGCAAGCCGAACTATTCATAAAGTTTGCGGTCCCGACTTGCACCAAAGAGGCTCCCGCCATGATAAACTCGATAACATCCTCGCCCGACACAATGCCGCCAAGCCCGATAACAGGCACGGATACGGCTTTGTAGACTTCGTTCACCATACGCACCGCAATCGGACGGATGGCAGGACCGGACAACCCGGCGTAAAGATTGTGAAAGACACTTTTGCGCCGCCGGATATCAATTTTCATAGCGGAAAAAGTATTAACCAAGGACACCGCGTCTGCGCCCGCATCTTCCACTGCCAGTGCCACTTTTACAAGGTTATGGGCATTGGGTGACAGCTTTACGATAAGGGGCTTTTTAACCGCCTTGCGCACTTCGCTTACCACTTCATGCGCAGGACCTTCCTCTATACCGAAAGCCATACCTCCGTGCGAGACATTCGGGCAGGATATGTTAAGCTCGATTGTATGCACGCCTTCGCACTTATCCGCCATATTCGCCGCTTTAACATAGGAATCAATAGTATTTCCGCCGACATTCGCCAAAACCACCGTATCAAACTTTTGCAAAAA
>CACZRW010000052.1 GCA_902783675.1 uncultured Pseudomonadota bacterium
AATAGGAAAAGAAAGGGGAAAATATATGGCAAGCTTACGCTCCTTGATTACGACCCTGAAAAACAAAATAAGCGGCACCATCAACCGCTCAAACCGCCTTAAAGCCCAAGCTCCAAAGGAAAAGGCCGGCGCGTTCTTTGATGCTGTTAATCAAGACAAAGTTAATGTCACCATCACCAAAAGAAAAACCAAAGGACTAAATAAGTTTTTGGCAGATGTATGGATAGTCATCACCATGCACATGAAAGGACTTTATTGGGTCTCGCGCATGAACAGCATTTTTATAAAAAAGCCGCCCAACCCCACCGAATACGGAACGATGCCGAATGTCATGCGCCGCCAAAAACGCGTCACGGACAAGAAAATCATGCGCATGCACGACCGCTCCATGCGTAAAGTCTCGGGTTCATACTACATGCCGGCAAACAAAATGGCCGAGATAAAGCGCTCTTTACAGGCGAAAAAGGCCGCATATCGCCAAGAAACACTGGCGAAAAAGCGCCAAAGCTATCTTGCCGCCAAATATGCTGCCATGGGAATGAGCGCCGAGGCCGCTGCCGCCTATGCCTCGCGGCAGGAACAAGCACGACGCCGCGCCTCGTTTTTAGAGCTGAAACAAGCACAAATGCTGCGCGACTCCGGCCGCGAAATGGGCGACTAGCACTTCTTCACGCATATCGGCACCCTACCCCTTTTGCCAGGGGCTAAGGGCTAAAAATCCAGCTCGGAGTAGTAAGAGGGAGGGACAAATCCCGACTGCCTGTCCTTTAAAATCCCACGGAACGACTGGCGTGATTTTATGCGAGAATACCAATCTTTGGCGTCGGCGAACTTATCCCAATCTATATCGCCAAGATAATCAACAACGGAAATATGCGCCGCGGCGGCAATATCGGCATAAGAAAAGTCCGCTCCGGCGAGCCAGTTACGCCTTAGCACCAGCCATTCGATATATTTCAAATGCTGGCGCAAAAAGCCTTTGCTCTGGCGAATAATGTTTGAGTTGGGAGTCCCGCCGATTTTAAGGCTTTTTATCACTTTTTCCCGTAGCAGAGGCACCGATACTTCCCGCGAGAACTTCTCATCAAAGAACCGCGTAAGCCGCCGCGCCTCAATCCTTGCCAAAGGCTCTTTGGGAAGCAGCGAAGGAGTGGGATAAGCCTCTTCCAAAAACTCGCAAATGACCGAGTGATCGGGCACTACAGTTCCGTTTGCATCAATAAAAACCGGCACTTCGCCCGCAGGATTCATTTTCAAAAACTCTGCTCGCGCCGGCACAAAATCTTCAGAAACAAGCTCGCAATGAAGCCCTTTTTCCGCCAAAGCAATCCTTACTTTGCGGCAAACTGGGGACAAAATATGATGATACAAGCGACGCATAAAACCCCTTCTCGGTTTTTAAAAAAGACTCCAAAGAGCCCCCATTTTAAGGCGCGCTTATTTAAGAAAATCTTAAAAAGGCTTGAACTTCATAACTTTTTTAATTATAACCGACCTTCGCAAAAACATTATTTTTAAAGGGAAAATCCATGGGCAACGCCTTTTTTATAACCTTGATTGAAACACTTAACCAAATCTCGCCGATGTGGGTAGCGGGCATGGAGTTTTTTGCCGCTTACGGCGCATTACTTTTACTTTTTCGTTTTTTCGGCAAAGAAGGCTTGTTCGCTTATGTCGCGATAGCGCTGATTCTGGCGAATATCCAAGTGCTAAAAGTCGTATCCTTTCCCATTCTTCCCGACCCTTTGGCGCTGGGAACGATAGTCTTTGTCTCAACCTACCTTGCCATTGAAATCATTAACGAGCATTATGGCAAAAAAGAGGCGTTAAAGCTTGTTTCGCTGGGGTTCGCCAGCTACTTTATCTTTATGCTTTTGATGACGATTGCGCTGTCTTTCAGCCCGCTGACCGAGGCACAAGTTATAGAAAGCGGCTCCGCGCCCGCATCTTTTGCTTTTGCCTTTCCCATGCAAGATCATTTAATGGCGATTTTCTCGCCCGCGCCGTCGATTTTCATCTCCTCTTTGTTGTCGTTTGCCGCATCGCAAGTCGTAAATGTGCATGTCTTTTCGCATTTAAAGCGCTTGATGAAAAAGCGCTTGTTGTGGGTAAGGGGCGTTATTTCCTCGGCTTTGAGCACCATCATGGATAATTTGGTTTTCTCGGTCTTTGCTTTTATCATTTTTGCCAAAGAGCCGATTGGCTGGGATGTTATTTTGTGCAGCTATGTTCTCGGCGTGTTTATCATAAGGCTGATGCTGGCGGTATTTGATACGCCCATGCTTTACCTTTCCTATTTGTTTAGGCCGAAAAGCCTGCGCGCCCCCATACCTTTTGCCGCAGACGCGCCCATAAGTTCAACCGAAAGTAAATAATCTTTTTGCCTATCTTTCCTTTCCCCGCTCTTCTTGTTATAGTGCGCGGAAAAGTAAGCTGGAAATAGGAGTTCTCCCATGGAACAAAACACTTTGGCCGAGATGATTTTAACCAAGTTTTGCCACGACATTGCGGGCGTAACGGGCGCCCTGCAAAACGGTGCCGAGTTGCTTTTAGATAGCCTTGACGACAAAGACTTTTTAGCCGACGCGGCAAGGGCCTTAAACGATAGTGCAAAAGTGCTTTCCGCGCGCCTTCGCTTCTTTCGCATGGCGTTCGGCTCAAGCAAAGACGGCTTTGAAGGGCGCGCCGCCGAAGGGCTTATAAAAGAGTATTTAGGAACCGTAAACGGCGTGACCTTTGCCATAGATCCTTTTGGCGAGGAGGATTTTGCCCTTGCGCGGTTAAAAATGATTTTGGCGCTGATAGCGGCGGAAAGCTTTTCCCGCGGAGGCAAAGTCACCATTCTTTCGGATAAAGTCATTGCCGACGGCGCGGGCGTTGCGCTGAAAGAACCCGTCCGCCGCGCGCTTATGGGCGAAGATTCCTCTCTTTCCCCCGAACAACAAAGTGAGGCCGCAGTGGGACTTTTCCTTGCCCTTCTTGCCAAGGAAGCGGGCTACAAAATCACCATTATGCAAAAGCCGGACAGCGTCGCCTTTTCCTTAAAGTAAAATTAAAAAGATATTAACCAAATGACTTTATTTATAAGGAAAACACGAAAGGACCTTTCTTTGTAAATGAAAACTTTTTTAGTCGTTGAAGATTCGAAAATCATAAGAACCATTGCCGCGCGCGCGTTGCAGGATATGGGCTTTACCACCATTGAAACGGGCGACGGCGAAACCGCGCTTGAGACTTGCAAAAAAGCTTTGCCCGACGCGGTTCTGCTGGATTGGCTTTTACCTAAAAAGGACGGCTTTGCCTTTATGGCAGAGTTTAGAAAAATCCCCGGCGCCGAAGATGTCCCCGTTATCTTTTGCTCATCTAAAACCGAGCCCGAAGATATCCAAAAAGCCTTGGACGCGGGCGCTGACGAATATATCATGAAGCCCTTTGACAGCGAGATATTAAAACTTAAAATCAACCTGATAGAACTAGAGCCGGAATAAAATGACCCCCGAAGAATTTACATACTTGTCCGACCTTTTAAGAGAGCAAACCGGCGTATCCTTATCCGAAGATAAGTCCGCTATTTTGGAAGCAAAGCTTATGGCTGTGGTGCGCTCTTTTGATTTTAACGGCCTGTCCGACCTTGTCGCGGCATTAAAGCAAGGCGACGGCGAAGT